>CABRSG010000089.1 GCA_902473545.1 uncultured Lachnospiraceae bacterium
TTCTTCGCCTGCCTTGTATACTTCCGTTCCCCGGTTCAGCGTCCAGCCTGCGAATGCCTTGCCTTCCGGTACCTCTCCGGTCCATTCCGGCAGCTTCGCATAGATCGGCAGATCTACTTCCGTATAGGCTCCCTCAATTCCGTCGTAGGATACAATTCCTACATTCTCCAGTGTCTGAACTTCTTCAAAGTACGGCTCGAACACAAAGCCATACTTGTCCAGCTTCGGCATATATTCTCCGTTTTCAGTGGTAAGCGCCATTTCTTCGCCCACTTTGAAAACCTCAGTTCCCTGGTTCAGTGTCCAGCCTGCGAATACCTTGCCTTCCGGCACTTCTCCGGTGTACTCCGGCATCTTTGTGGAGATCGGAAGCGTAATATCCAGAACCGCACCGTCGATTCCGTCAAAGGAAACAACACCTGCATTGGATTTCTGTATAAAGGAAGGTTCAAACACAAATGCATACTTGCCAAATGCCGGGCTTCCGTTTTCGGTTGTCAGCTCCAGTTCTTCGCCTGCCTTGTATACTTCCGTTCCCCGGTTCAGCGTCCAGCCTGCGAATACCTTGCCTTCCGGTACCTCTCCGGTCCATTCCGGCATCTTCGCATAGATCGGCAGATCTACTTCCGTATAGGCTCCCTCAATTCCGTCGTAAGATACAATTCCTACATTCTCCAGTGTCTGATCTACTTCCGAATAGGCTCCCTCGATTCCATCGAAAGATACACTACCTTTTTCCTCCAGCTGCGGCTCTGCTGCATCCTCGGCAAACGGCACTGCATAGTCTTCACTGCCTTCATTGCCATCACTTACTTCCGGAGCCGCTTCTTCAGCATCACTTCCCAGATCGTTAAGATCCTCAACGACTACCGGTCCTTCCAGAGCTTCTGCTCCTGCCTCTGTATTCTCTACAGCCAATACTCCCGATGCACTGTTCAGTGCAATAGAGAGAGCCATTCCAAATACAAGGGCTTTTTTTAATATCGTTTTCCTTTTCATAATACCTTTAATCCTCTCTGCTTTTTAAAACCTCTCTCATGTTTCCTTAAAATAACCCGCCTTGTAAACTTCCCTCCCCTCAATTATTTCATCTCCATGTAATAAACCATATTACTTATTACACTTTGATAAATCTTATTTTAAGTCTTATTTTTTAAGATGTCAACATATATATCCCTATTTTTAGGACTTTGTTTGAATTTCACATTTTCGGACATTCTATCTTATATCTTATTAATTAAGACTTTATTTATTTGTCAATTATTCACAGATTTTCGCTGTGTTTGTAAATCAAATGTTTTAAGATAACACAAAAAAGAAAGGATTATGTATATGACGGATATAGGATTTATATTGAAAAACGCCCGTGAAAATAAGAATCTGACACAACAGAAGGTAATGGAACTAACCGGCATCAACCGTAAATCACTTTCGGGATATGAAAATAATGTGGCAGAGCCGGATCTGTCCACCTTTACGACGCTTCTCTCGCTCTATGGTCTATCCGCCGATGTCGTACTCGAAATAGGTACCGCGAAGCCTGCGCCTTCCCTTACACGCTACGACAGGCAGCTTCTCACTCTGTTCAAGTCCCTGGATGAAGCACATCAGAAAGAATTATTGATACAGGTAAGTGCCCTTGTAAAATATCTGCAAAAAAAAGAGACAAAATAAGAGGAGCATCAGACATGAATGCTCCTTTTTGCAAAAAACCGTATATTTTAGCCCAACGTGCAGTTTTCCTGCCCTGCACAGACGAACATTGTGCATTCAAAGCTCTATAAGGTCCGGATAATTTTTTCCACCCATACGCACAGCTTTGCACTGCTCTCGTTCGCAATGCGTACAACCTCCTCATGACTATGCTTTTCTTTTGCGACTCCCGTCGCCATGTTGGTGATGCAGGCGATACCAAGCACCTTAATGCCAAGGTAGTTTGCCGCGATGGTTTCCGGCACGGTGGACATACCGATAGCATCTGCGCCCAGACGCTCGAACGCACGAATTTCCGCTGCCGTCTCATAGCACGGACCGGGAAATAGCGCATATACGCCTTTTTTGTAGGAAATGCCAAGCCTGTCGGCAATCTGTTCTGCTTTTGCGATCAGCTCGTGCGAGTAAGCCTCCGACATATCCGGGAAGCGCACCCCAAAACGCTCGTCATTTTCTCCGATCAGGGAGTTCTGCCCAGACATGTTGATAAAATCAGTCAGCAGCATCAGATCGCCCGGCACAAAGCCGCGGTTGATTCCGCCGCAGGCATTTGTTACAATCATCGTTTCCACACCAATCATTTTCATGACATAGACAGGGTACGTCACTTCTTTCATAGTGAATCCCTCGTAATAGTGGAATCTGCCCTGCATGGCAGCAACAACACGCTGTCCGATTTTGCCAATTACCAGATTTCCTGCATGTCCTGCCACATGTGACTGCGGAAAATAAGGAATTTCCTGATATGGAATTACAATCTTGTCCTCCATCATGTCTGTCAGACTGCCCAGCCCGCTTCCAAGCACCACGCCGACAGTGGGTGTCTCTTTGCACCGCTCTTTAATGTACAATGCTGATTCTGCCACTTTTTCGTAAAACACCTGTTTTTCCTCCGCAAATATCGTTATGACCAGTATCTTCTCGCACAGTACGGCGTGTTGTAGTCGTAGCTGGAAATGATGATACCTGTCTCCTCCGTGCTGGCATGGACGACCTGACCGCCGCCGATATAAAGGGCAACATGTCCGACATATCCGCCATCTGCGTAAAATACCAGGTCTCCCGGCTGGAGATTGCTGATATCAACCGCCGTACCGCCATACGACTGGTCGGCTGCTGTTCTGGAAATATAGATTCCGAAATTTGCCATCACAGACTGGGTAAAGCCTGAGCAATCTGCCCCATTTGTCAGACTGGTACCGCCGTAAACATACGGATTCCCGACAAACTGTACAGCATAATCAGCAATCTGCTGTCCCATATCTGAATAACCCGGTTCTACATATTCCGGTTCTGTCTCTGTATACTCCGGCTCTGTTTCCACATATTCCGGCTCTGTCTCCACGTATTCCGGTTCCGTTTCCACGTATTCCGGCTCTGTCTCCACGTATTCCGGCTCTGTCTCCACGTATTCCGGTTCTGTTTCCACGTATTCCGGCTCTGTCTCCACGTATTCCGGCTCTGTCTCCACGTATTCCGGCTCCGTCTCTACATATTCCGGCTCTGCCTCTACATATCCCGGCTCCGTTTCCACATATTCCGGCTCTGTCTCCACGTATTCCGGCTCCGTCTCTACATATTCCGGCTCTGCCTCTACATATCCCGGCTCCGTTTCCACATATTCCGGCTCTGTCTCTGCGTACTCCGGTTCCGTGTATACCGGCTCCTCAACTGCTGCTTCCGTCTCGGGTTCTGTATATACCGGCTCCTCCTGCGATGCCGCAGCTGCTGTACCGGTCGTCTGGGAGGTTCCCGTCTGCGACTGTATGCCCGCCATTCTATCCTGCTCTTCCTCCAGCGTCACTGCAACCGGATAGTATGTTTTATAATCCACATAATAGGCATTGACATATCCATATGTATCACTGTTGATCGCTACTGTCATCCAGTCGCCGTTCCAGTCAACAACCTCCAGCTCCTCCGACTGCTGTGCCACATCCAGAACGTCCGAATCCTCGCTCGGGGCAGTACGCACATTCAGCACCTCCGGATGCACCTTTGCCACATTATATGCCACATTATCCGCGATCGCATCTGCTTCCTCGCCAGTGGCGAAATACTCCGCACTCACATACCCGGACGCATTGCCGGACGTAATCTGGTACCAGTCGCCCTCCTTGCCGACGATCGTCGCTGCACAGTTGTTGTAAATCTTGCCGGTGACCGCACTGTCCGCATCCGCACTGCTGCGGATATTCACGTAACTATCACACTGGGCAAATGCAATCGTACCGATCTCCCCGGTACTTGCCCCGCTCTCTTCCGCGAAGGCAGGAGTGCCCGCCCATGAAAAAGCCATATTGGCAGACATAACAAAGGCTGTGATCTTTACCAGTTTATTTTCCATTGCTCACGCAACCTCCTTATCCTTTTTTGCATCTTATCTTTTCAAATCTGTTACATATTTGTTACAAATTCATTGTTTGCATTATAGGACACTTGGACTGCGCCGTCAATGTCATTTGGAAAAGCTTAATGAATCTTAAGGATTGCTTAAATTTTTAAACACAATTTACCCACAAATTAAAAACGATATGCTGCGGACAAAAAGTAAACAGTAAAGGCGGCATAATTGCCGCCCCGTTCCTGTCTTTTTAGTATTCTCCTGCCTCCTGTTTTTTGATTAGGCTGATTGCAGAGCTGGTACCGATGCGTGCACAGCCCTCGCTGATAAAGGCTTCCAGGTCTTTCACGCTCTTTACCCCGCCCGCCGCTTTCATGCGCACACCAGGACCAATGTTTGCTTTAAAAAGCTTAATATCCTCCAAGGTTGCGCCGCCCGTGCCAAATCCGGTGGAGGTCTTAATAAAATCCGCCCCGGCGTTTGTCACAGCCTTGCAGAGCGCAATCTTTTCTTCCTCTGTAAGATAGCAGGTTTCGATGATTACTTTCAGAATTTTATCGCCTGTTTCCTTTTTCAATGCGGCAATTTCCTGCTCTACTTTATCCATATCGCCGTTTTTCACATCAGAGATATTAATTACCATATCAATCTCATTTGCCCCGTCTGCAAGTGCCTGACGCACCTCTGCCACCTTTGCCGCCGTTACACTGTAGCCAAGCGGGAAACCTACCACCGTACAGATATTAATTTTATCACCGTATGCGTCATGCACCCGCTTTATATAGCAGGGCGGAATGCAGACTGATGCCGTGTGAAACTCGATGGATTCCTCACATAATTTCTGAATATCCTCCCAGGTGGCAAACGCTTTAAGCTGGGTATGATCCACATAGGTCAACATTTCTTTTGCTTCCATGATATCTGTTCTCCTTTTTCAGAATTCTTCTACATTTCCCTTTTCTACTCTCGCAAGCACCAGCGGACTTTCCTGCGGACGGGTATCCGCAATCGTGACTGCCTCCCGGCAGCGTTTCTGTGCCGCTGCAAGCAGCTCTTCCTTCGACGAATAGAGCCTGGCGATCACCTCGCCCGCCTTTACGGCATCCCCGGTTTTTTTCACCAGAAGAATGCCGGCTGCCGGATCGATCACGCTGTCCACCGTCTCACGTCCTGCGCCGAGCATAGACGACGCGATGCCAATACTCTCCGCATTCATGTGGGCAATATAGCCGTCCGCCTGCGCGGCAACCTCGCAGCAGTACGGTGCCTGTGCAAAGAGACTGGTGTCGTATACGTACCGCGAGTCGCCTCCCTGCGCCTCCACCATCGCCGCCAGACGCTCCAGCGCTCTTTTGCTGTCGATCGCCTCCTGCGCCTTTGCGCGGCATTCCGAAAGCGTTCCCTGCTGTGCAAGATACAGCATATTGGACGCAAGCGCCAGACAAACCTCTTTCAAGTCGGCGGGACCGCCTCCCTTCAACACTTCGATCGACTCAACAACCTCCATCGCATTTCCGATCGCAAAACCGAGCGGAGTATCCATATCGGTGATCAGCGCAGCAGTTTTCTTTCCTGCCGCCTCGCCGATCGCCGTCATTTTCAGCGCCAGCTCGATCGCGTCCTCTTTCTTTTTCATAAACGCGCCGCTTCCGGTCGTCACATCCAGCAGGATCGCATCGTTGCCCGCCGCCAGCTTTTTGCCCATGATGGACACTGCGATCAGCGGAATGCTGTCTACTGTCGCCGTCACATCGCGCAGCGCGTAAAGCTTTTTGTCCGCCGGCGTCAGGTTGCCCGACTGTCCGATCACTGCGATGCCCGTCTTATTTACCACTGCAAAAAATTCCTCACGGTCAAGGTCGGTTCGCAGCCCCGGAATACTTTCCATCTTGTCGACGGTTCCGCCGGTATGGCCAAGCCCTCTGCCAGACATCTTCGCCACCTTCACGCCGCACGCCGCCACGATCGGAGCGATGACAAGCGTCGTCTTGTCACCGACACCGCCGGTTGAGTGTTTATCCACCTTTACGCCCTCGATCGGCGACAGGTCGACCATATCGCCGGAATGCGCCACCGCGTCCGTCATGATCCAGGTCTCCCGGTCGCTCATCCCGCGGAAATAAATCGCCATCAGCATCGCCGACATCTGGTAATCCGGGATATCCCCGGAAACATAACCGGAAATAAGCCAGCGGATTTCCGCCTCGGACAGCTCGCCGCCGTTGCGCTTCTTTTCAATTAAATCGTACATTCTCATACGCTTATCTCCTTTTGGCATATCCGTCATAATTTGGGCTTCGCAATACGGTCATAAAAGCTCTCACCCTTAATATTTCCCTTGAGTCCAAGCATATCCAGTACGGTCGCGCCGATATTCGCGTAGGTATTGCCGGTGCCCAGGTTGACACCCGCCTTCACCGCCGCGCCGTAAATCAGCACCGGTATCTGCTCTCTCGTGTGGTCGGTTCCCGGATAGCCCGGATCGCAGCCGTGATCCGCCGTGATAAACAGCACATCGTCCTCGCGCATCCGCTCCAGGAATGTGCCGAGCTGTTCGTCAAATACGGTCGCCGCCTTCGCGTAGCCTTCGATATCGTTGCGGTGTCCGTAGAGCATGTCAAAATCCACCAGATTTACAAAGCAAAGCCCGTGAAAGTCTTCCTTCTGGAATTCCAGCGTTTTCTCCATACCGTCCACATTGTTGGTGATAGATACGGTGCGTTGGATATTCTTTCCTGCGAAAATGTCGAAAATTTTTCCAACGCCAAGGGTATCCATGCCGTTCTCCACGATCACATCCATCATCGTCTGTGCCGGCGGCTCCAACGAATAATCGTGACGATGCGGCGTTCTCGTAAAATTACCCGGCGTGCCGACGAACGGCCGCGCGATCACACGTCCCACGCTGTGCTCGCCCAGCATGATCCCGCGCGCCTTGTGACAGTAATCGTACAGTGTCTCCAACGGAACCACGTCCTCATGCGCCGCAATCTGCAGCACGCTGTCCGCCGAGGTGTAGACGATCAGCTTGCCGGTTTTCATGTGCTCTTCCCCGTAATCAGCGATCACCTGCGTGCCGGAATACGGCTTGTTGCACAAAATCCCGCGCCCGGTCGCCTTCTCCAGCTCATCAAGCACCTCCTGCGGAAAACCGTCCGGATAGGTCGGAAGCGGCTTCTCGGAAATGATTCCGGCAATTTCCCAATGCCCGATGGTGGTATCCTTGCCGCGCGAAGCCTCCGTCAGCCTGCCAAACGCGCCCGTAAGCGGCGGCTGATTTTCGATCGGTTCCACACCGTCGATGCAGAAAAGACCGAGCTTTTCCATGTTCGGCGTATGGTATTCTTTTGATTTGCGGATAGTTCCGAGCGTGTTTGCGCCCTCATCCCCGAAATCCGCCGCATCCGGCGCGTGCCCGATGCCGTAGCTGTCAAGCACGATCACAAATACTCTGTTTATGTTCATATCATCCCAGCTCCTTAAATCTCACATTAATATATGCCTCGATCGCCTCCACGCACTTGTCAAAGCCCAGCTTGCTGCTGTCCAGACAGAGATCGTAGTTTCTGGCGTCGTTCCACTCGCGTCCGGTATAATAGCGGTAAAAATCGCCGCGGAATTTATCCGTCTTTGCGATGAATTTTTCCAGCTCCGCCGTGGACATGGAATTGCGCAGCCTTGCCTGCTCCAAGCAGTAGTCCTTCGGCGCATGGACAAACACGCTCACCACATTTGTTCGGTCCGTCAGCACGAAATCCGCACAGCGTCCCACGAATGCGCAGGGTCCCTTATCCGCAAGATCACGGATGACCTTCGCCTGGTAATTAAACAGGTTCTGCGGTGAGGTAAACTCGTCGCTGGACGGCGGCAGGAGTTCACCGCGGTATATCTTCTTTGAGATTCCAAACAGAGAACCGTTCTTAAGCTTCTCGTCTACCTGTCCAAACAGCGTCTCACTTATTCCGCTTGCATCTGATGCCATTCTGAGAATATCTCTCCCATAGCATGGCACGCCATTCTTCTTTGCATACATCCCTGCAACTGTTTTTCCACCGCTGCCATACTGTCTGGCAACTGTTACAATAATATTGCGCATAATATCCCTCCTTTAGTCACTATTTTCTATATCCAGTATAACCCAACTCAGCGCACTTCGCAACAAAGAAAAAATAGCTGCCTCGCCTGCGGCGTAGCAGCTATATATTGTCCGGATGAATTTCGCGGGAATCCGCCTGTCTATTGTCTGCCGCAGACAATAGGAAGCTGCCGCAGATTTTGCGAGCATAGCGACAGCTTTCGCAGCATGTCTGAGCCTGCATGGCAGGCGAGTTTGCGAAGAAAGCTGTCAGATAGGCGGCGCAGCAAAATCAAAGCAGCAACGCGTCTGCGGCAGACATATGGCAGGCGGATTCCCATGAAAACACCGGCTGTTTTTATTCTCCAAGGTAAGCCTTTTTTATGGAATCGTCGTTGAGCAGCGTCTCCGCCTTGCCCGACTGCACGATCTTTCCGGTTTCCAGCACGTATGCGTGGTCCGCGATGGAGAGCGCTTTTTTCGCGTTCTGCTCTACCAGAAGTACGGTCGTGCCGCTGGCGCTCACGCTCTGGATGATGTCGAATATTTCATTTACCAGAATCGGCGAAAGTCCCATTGACGGCTCGTCCATCAGAATGATGCGC
>CABRSG010000090.1 GCA_902473545.1 uncultured Lachnospiraceae bacterium
GAGCAGCTTATGGCTGGCGTGCTCGCGATGACAAAGGTTTCCGCGCCGGGACTTGCAACCTATAACGAATCCTACCACACCTTCGGTCTGCCCTATATTTTTGATGACACTGAGGATTTCTACCACATCATGGATTCCGACGAGATGCAGGATTTCTTTTTGTCCTCCGCGGACGACGGCTTTGTAACTCTGACATACTATACCTCCGGCGCCCGTTCCTTCTATACAAAAGACCGCGCGATCCGCACACCGGCCGATTTAAAAGGTCTGAAAATCCGAGTGCAGGATATGAAGTCACAGACGGATATGCTCGAAGCGCTCGGAGGCATCCCGGTGGCAATGTCTTACGGCGATGTATACACATCCCTGCAGACCGGCATCATTGACGGTACCGAAAACAATGAGACGGCGCTGACAACCGGCAAGCACGGTGAGATCTGCAAGGTTTACTCCACGGACCAGCACGCAATGATCCCGGACGTAATGGTAATGAGCGCAAAGGTATGGGAAACCATCAGCCCGGAGGATCAGCAGATCATTCTGGAAGCGGCGCATGCTTCAACAGAAAGCCACAAGATTGCATGGGACGCAGCGATTGAGGAGGCGATCGAGGAGGCTTCCTCCACCATGAATGTAGAATTTGTAAACGACGTAGATAAAGAAGCATTCCGTGAAGCGACAAGCAGCATGGTTGATGAATATTGTGCGCAGTATCCTGGGGTACAGAAACTGCTTGATATCATCAACTCTGTAAAATAAAAGGGAGGTTCAACATGAAAGAGACATTAACAGCCGTGAAAAAAATTCTGGCAAAGCTTCTGGCAGGCATGGCAACAATCCTGCTGTCCGTCATGACGCTGCTGGTATTGTATCAGGTATTCACACGTTACATTTTAAATAATCCGGCAGCCTTTACTGAGGAGCTGGTGCGCTACTCGCTGATCTGGACCGGCTTTATCGGAGCTGCGTACGCTTTCCTCACCAGACAGCACATGTGTCTCGTGCTGGTGCGCGATAAGCTCAGCCCGTCCGCAAAGCGGGTTCTGATGACCGCGATCGACATCCTGATTCTTGTATTCGCCATTTTTGTTATTACGATCGGCGGCTTTAAGCTGGCAATGAGCGCGCAGAAAGTATACTCCGCTCTGCTTGGCATCCCCAGAAGCCTTGTATACGCGATGGCGCCCATCTCCGGTATTTTTATCATCATCGCGCAGATCATCAACATCTATGAGGATGTGACCGGAATCACTATCGAAGGAGGAAATGAGGAATGAATATTGTACTTACAACAGTTATCCTGTTTGCGGTATTCGGCCTGCTGCTGTTTTTAAGCTGCCCGATCTCCGTCAGCATTGTCATCGCTTCTATTGTAACGGCGATGTCGTCCCTCTCCTGGGATCAGATTACCTTTATCACCATGCAGAAGATGAACAGCGGCGTGGAAAGCTTTTCTCTGCTTGCTATCCCTCTGTTCATTCTGGCAGGCAACATTATGAACAACGGCGGTATCGCACGCCGTCTGGTAAACTTTGCAAAGCTGTTTGTCGGACGCATTCCCGGTTCGCTTGCGCAGGCGAACATCGTCGGCAACATGCTGTTCGGCGCGCTGTCCGGTTCCTCCGTTGCGGCAGCTTCCGCAATGGGCGGCTGCATCTATCCGATCCAGAAGGACGAGGGCTATGACCCGGCATTTGCAACTGCTGTAAATATCGCTTCGGCTCCGACCGGACTGCTGATCCCGCCGACCAGCGCGTTCATTGTATACTCCACCGTTGCGGGCGGCGTTTCCATCTCCACACTGTTTATGGCCGGCTACGTTCCCGGCATTCTGATGGGCGTCGGCTCAATGGTTGTGGCATTTCTTTACGCAAAGAAACGCAACTACCCGACCACCGGAAAGGTTTCCAGACAGGAAGCGCTGAAAATCACCCTTGAGGCGCTGCCGAGCCTGCTTCTGATCGTCATTGTAATCGGCGGTATCGTAAGCGGTATTTTCACGGCAACGGAGGGCGCCGGCATCTGTGTACTCTACTGCCTGATTCTTTCCATCTGCTACAAGAGCATTACCATGAAATCCTTTATGAAGATTCTGGTGAGCAGCGCCTGCACAAGCGGCATCATCCTGTTTCTGATTTCCGCTTCCTCCGCGATGTCCTTCGTTATGGCATATTCCGGAATCCCGGCGGCGATCAGCACGGGCATCATGTCCATCTCCACCAACAAAATCGTCATCTTCCTTCTGATGAACGTGATCCTGATGATCGTTGGTATGTTTATGGACATCACCCCGGCAATTTTGATCTTCACCCCGATCTTCCTGCCGATCGCACAGAGCCTTGGCATGTCCGATATCCAGTTCGGCGTAATGCTCATTTTCAATATGTGCCTCGGCAACATCACCCCGCCGGTCGGCTCCGTGCTCTTTGT
The DNA here is from genome assembly GCA_902473545.1 of uncultured Lachnospiraceae bacterium. GTDB lineage: Bacteria > Bacillota > Clostridia > Lachnospirales > Lachnospiraceae > Marvinbryantia. The sequence continues at coordinate 2,431 of CABRSG010000090.1, forward strand.
CGGCTGCGGTATCAGTAAGATCAGCATCGAGCAGGTCACAAAAACACTGCTCCCGTACTTCGCCGTTCTGTTCTTGCTGCTTCTTGCAGTCACCTACATTCCGGCGCTCTCACTCGGTGTTCCTCAGCTAATGGGGCTGATCTAACATCTTATATCATGCATCATGCGACAGGGAATCCTACGATGGGATTCCCTGCTTCTTTATCGCGCCCACTGGCATTATGCTGCCAAAGTAATCAATCTGCATGGCAATTACATGATGCCTTTATAGCAGCTTCACAAACTTCTCATCCAGTTTTTCCTCCGAAAAATATAAATAGAAATCATAAACCGCACACATTCTTCCAGTGACAATATAAAATAAACCCATGCAATCGGCAGATGCAGCGCAAACGCAGCTAAAAGCCCAAGCGGAACGCCAAACAGCCAGGTTCCAATAATATCGATGTACATCACATATTTTGTTCTGCCCCCGCTGCGCAGGATTCCGCCGCCAAGGATCATATTCTGCACTTTCACCGGAGAAATGACCGCAAACGCCAGAAGAATTTCTTTTGTGATGTTTTTAACCGTCTCTTCCGCACGGTAAATCTGCACATAACTCTCCCGCGCAAGCACCAATATCACAGATAGCGCGGCAGAACCAAAGAAGCCGTACAGCATCAGTTTGTTCGCTTCCCGGTAAGCGCGCTCATAATCACTCCTGCCAAGTGATTTTCCGATAATGATTCCCGCCGCCTGTGCCAGACCGTTCAGGGCACCGATTATCAGCATCTGCACCGGTGAGGTCAGTGTCATTGCCGCACACGCCTGCGTTCCGATATGCCCATAAATCGCCGCATAAACATTTTCGCCCAGGCTCCAGAAAAGCTCGCAGCCGAGAATTGGCAGCAGAATGCCGAGATACTGGCGGCGTTCTTCTCTTTTCATTAATAAATTTAACTGCCCCTGGTTTTCTTTTTTTTCGGAAATTCCCATCTGTGTCTGTCTTTTCTGCCTGCGGAAACGCCCCCAGAGCATTCCAAGCGTCAGCGCGCAGCCAATCACCTGTGCCGCCGCAGATGCAGCCGCCGCACCGTTAATTCCCAGCGAAGGAAAACCGGCTTTTCCAAAAATCAGTACATAGTTAAGCAGCGTATTTACCACCGCTGCGGCAATTCCCGCTATCAGCGGAAGTGCTGCTGCCTCCGCACAGCGCAGATATGTGGAGCATAATGTCGTTACCGCCATCGGCAGATAGGAAACTGCATAGATTCGCAGATAACCGCCCGCCGCATCACGCGTTAATGTGTCTTGCGTATACAGTCCCATAATCTGATAAGGCACAGCAATGCAGGCCCCTGTAAAAAGCAGCGCTAAGGTTCCTGCCACCGCCAGATTCACCAAAAAGCTTCTGTCTGCTTTTTGTTTATCCTGCTGTCCGATATACTGCGCAAGCATAATACCCGCTGCCGCTGCAACCGCCGAGACCAGTACCGAAAAAATAGACGCAAATTTTCCGGCAAGACCGATGCCTGCTACGCTGACACTTCCAAGCTGCCCTGTCATCACCTGGTCCACCACGCTGAACGAAGACTGCAGCAAAAACTGCAGTGTCACCGGCAGCGCAATTTTCCACACTGTTTTATAAAATTTCTCATTTTGTTCCATATGCATCCTCTCCGCTGAATTTTCTGCTTCGAAGCTATCATATTTCACGTTAGAGAAATGCACAATAGGTTAATCGCGTAACCCATCACAAAATATCGGCGCAAAATTTGTTGATTTTGCTGTGCTTTGGCGTATTACCAGCGTCACAGGAAGCTTCAGTAACATTTCCGCTTTCTTTCCCTCCCTCATCCTTTTAAGTGATGAAACTGCAAGCTTTGCCCGCTCTGCTCCATCCTGTCTGACAGTCGTCAGCGTTGGACAAACCATCTCACAGTACGGAACATCATCAAACCCCGCGATGGAAATCTCCTGCGGTATGCGCACATTATTTTGCTGCAGAAACTGCATCAGCTCAATCGCATAATAATCTGACGCTGCAAAAATTGCCGTGTATCCTCTCATTGTCCCTAAATGCTTTTGATAAAATGTAAGCCGTTCTTTTTTATTCATCGGAATCTCCAGAAAATCGGCGCTGCCGGATCTGTATGCAATGGCTGTCTCATCTTGGCCGGAATTCTGCGTAACCTCTGCGCTTTCTGTCTGTTCACTCACAGCGTCCCGAAAGCCGCAGTATCGCTCCCAATCCACACAGATATGATTATCGGAAATACATAACGTCCTTTGATGCCCGAGTTTTCGGAAATATGTCCCAATCTGATAACCGCCGTCGTAATTATCTATAATCAGATTACAGACACGTGCCGGTTCTTTAAAATAACCATCATAGACTACAAAAGGAATGCGCATATTGTCACGCAGGTTTTTATAATCCTGTTCACAAAATCCGATAATTACCAGTCCATCCATGTTCCACATGGACGCATAGCGGACAATTTCACCGCAATTTTTTGTGACCTTTACCATCATAAAATAACCTGCTTTTTCAATTTCCCGCGAAAGATGATTCAGAGACGACGCAATGAAATAATCCTCCAGCACATGCGACTCATACTTCTCATGATCATTGATCACAACGCCAATGATCCGGGAATTATTCTGCGCCAGCAAAACGTCCGCTATACCCGGCATATATTGCTTCTCCTCCAGAAGTCCCTGTACCCTGCGCACAGTTTCCGCGGATATTTTCTTTGTCTTTCCATGAATCACATTTGATACGGTCGCCGTACTGAGTCCAAGCTCCTCCGCAATATCCGCGATCCGCACACGCTGTTCTCCCACAGTTCTTCCTCCTTCACCTGATATTCACGCCGGATTCCTGCCGCTGCGTCATTTTCCTTCCATGTCCGGATTTTTGGGCGCTGCGCCAGTCTCCTTCTTTCCCTGCCTGGTTTTTTTCCGCTGTGCCAGTCTCTTTCTTTCCCTGCCTGGTTTTTCTTCCAATGCTTTATTCTTCTTCTCCTCTCTGCCCGGTTCTTCTGTCACGCCGTATTTTACATATCGGCGGGGGGATACAGAAAGATTTTTCTCCCGTCAAAGGGCTGCACAACTTGCGCCTGCCATGCGCAGAGCTTTGCAGAAGTCTCTCCATCTTTCCCATGACCGTATACTGCATCGCCCACAAGAGGATGACCAAGATACGCCATATGCACCCGGATCTGATGCGTCCGGCCAGTTTCCAGACGCAGGTGCACGAGAGACGTATTCTGCGCCTTCCCTGATATCTGATCCCGGCACAAAACCCGCATTGCCTCATGAAAGTATGGTTCATCCTCCGAAATCACCCGGTAATGTGTGACTGCCCGATATATTTTCCCGGATTCCGCAAAATCGTCAGTGCCCCCACATTGCGCAGGCACAGTGAGGCCGCCAGCCATCCGGTTTTGTGCAGCTTCTGCACATCTGCCGGCCGCCTGACTTTGCACAGCTTCCCCATATCTGCCGGCCGCCTGATTTTGCACAGCTTCCGCAGATCCGCCAGTCGTCTGATTTTGCGCAGCTTCCGCAGATCCGCATCCCTCCTCTGCTGCAGCGCACATTTTATTTTTGTGCCCCGGCATTTTCCGAAGAGGCACGTCAATCGTCTGCTCCCGCTCATACGTCTCTTTTGGAAAGCTCCCCTCGCACAACGCTACATATTCTTTTTTAAACACACCGTTCTGTCTCTGATCCCACAGCCTTGCCGCGGCAATTTTGTTTTTGGCAAAAACAACGATCCCGCTGGGGTCCTTGTCGAGACGACCGATACTGCGCATCTGCACCTGCTCTCCCTTTTTCACAAAATATGCCTGCAGATAATTCGCCAGCGAATCACAGTAATGTCCGTGCGCCGGATGCAGCACCATTCCGGCTTCCTTCCACACGCAGATCAGATCCTCGTCTTCATATAAAATGTACAGCGGACGCTCCCTTGGAACAAGATGTGACATATCATCCGCTTTGTCCCCAAGCTTCAGCTCCAACCGGTCATTTTCACGTAAAATTTGTGTGACGCGCACCCGTTCTCCGTTCACACGGATACCATCTTTGCAAAATTTCTGACTGCGGATCTGCGCCGCGGTAAAATGCATACGATATTTTAAAAAAGCTCCTGCCGTGCAGCCAGCATCGGCAGGAGTAATTTGTACTGCTATTGTTTTCTCCACGGCTATGCTCCTTTTTGTATACTACCAGAATCGTATCACAGGCGGAGCATTTTCGCAATCCGAAATGATTACTATTCACTCTGTTCACAGCAAGTGTTTGAGGCCGGCGTGAACAATAACCCGAAATATACGTAAATATACGACATCTCACACTGCCTCCAGGCAGCACTGTTTAACAGCACTTTTTCTTTCCTTTTGTTATTTTACCGCCTCAAAGGCTGCGTCCAGCGCGGCGATGAGATCCTCCACTTTTTCAATACCGATGGAGAGACGGACGGTGTTTGGCTTAATCCCCTGGTCGAGCAGCTCTTTCTCCGTGCACTGGCTATGCGTGGTGGTCGCCGGATGAATCACCAGTGATTTTACGTCCGCCACATTTGCCAGCAGAGAGAAGATCGCAAGGTGATCGATAAAATCCTGCGCCGTCTTTGCATCGCCTTTGATTTCAAAGGTAAAGATGGAGCCGCCGCCGTTCGGAAGATATCTCTTATACAGTTCGTGACTCGGCTCGCTCGCAAGCGACGGATGATGCACCGCTTCCACCTGCGGATGCTTTGACAGATACTCCACAATTTTCAGCGCATTGCTCACATGACGCTCCACACGCAGCGAAAGCGTCTCAAGTCCCTGCAGAAAGAGGAATGCATGGAACGGCGAGAGGGTTGCACCCGTATCGCGCAGAAGAACCGCGCGTATGTAGGTGACAAAGGCTGCCGGACCTGCCGCATCTGTAAATGATACGCCATGGTAGCTGGGATTCGCCTCGGAAATCCACGGATATTTTCCGGAAGCCTTCCGGTCGAAGCTGCCGCCGTCAATAATCACGCCGCCGATCGCCGTACCGTGTCCGCCGATAAATTTCGTCGCAGAATGCAGCACAATGTCCGCGCCGTACTCCAGCGGTCGGATGAGGTAAGGTGTTGCAAAGGTAGAATCCACCACCAACGGAATGCCGTGCTTATGCGCCAGAGCTGCCAGCGCCTCCAGATCCACCAGATTCGAGTTTGGATTGCCCAGCGTCTCGACAAAGATCGCTTTGGTGTTTTCCCGGATCGCCGCCTCAAAAGAGCCTTCCTGCTCCGGATCCGCAAAGGTTGTGGTAATGCCGCTTGTCAGCGGAAGCGTATGCGCAAGCAGATTGTAGGTGCCGCCGTAAATCGTCTTGGAGGCCACAATATATTCCCCCGCCTTTGCCAGAGCCTGGAAGGTGTAGCTGATCGCCGCCGCGCCGGAGGCAACTGCAAGAGCCGCCGTTCCTCCCTCCAGAGACGCGATACGCCGCTCAAACACATCCTCCGTCGGATTCGTCAGTCTGCCGTAAATGTTGCCGGCGTCGCGGAGTCCGAAGCGGTCCGCCGCGTGCTGTGAATTATGAAATACATAAGAGGTCGATGCGTAAATCGGAACCGCTCTGGCGTCCGTCGCCGGATCTGCCTGTTCCTGTCCGACATGAAACTGTCTTGTCTCAAATCCCCAGTTTTTAGAATCCTTTATATTTGCCATAATAGTTTCCTCCTGTTGTTTGATGAATTCATACTAACACAGTAGGAAATATCTGTCCAATACGCAAAAAAATATCCTGCTATAAATTCAATCTATAGCAGGATAACGCTCCATCCATAACCGCAAAATCAATATCTTTCGGTAACTCGCAAAAAATATCACTTACGATATTTGCAGATATTTTTTCAAAGACGACACATAACGCTCGCCCATCTCACTGAGCAGCATATTTTTTCGCGTGATGTAACCAATCTCCATCATACCTGCATGAGTTTGCTCCTCTCCGCAGCCTGCCCCTCCGCCGTCGGAGCTGCAGGCATTCGTCTCCTGATCCTCTCCCGCAAACGGCACCGCAACAAAATCGCTGCCGTTCAGTTCCTCGCAGATAATGCCGGAGCAAAGCGTATACCCATTCAGCCCGACCATCAGATTCAGCATGGTCGCGCGGTCGTTCGCCTTGA
>CABRSG010000091.1 GCA_902473545.1 uncultured Lachnospiraceae bacterium
ACCGGCAAGCGCATCTCCATCAAGGATACCCGCGGCATCATCGACGCTATCCTGAACGGCGATATCCAGAAGGCTCCGACAAAGAAGATTCCGTACTTCAACTTTGAGGTTCCGACAGAGCTTCCGGGTGTTGACACTGGCATTCTTGATCCGCGTGACACATATGCAGATGTTTCTGAGTGGGAGACAAAGGCAAAAGACCTGGCACAGAGATTCGTTAAGAACTTCGCAAAATACGAAGGCAACGAGCATGGCAAAGCTCTGGTATCCGCTGGTCCGCAGCTTTAATATCAAATAGAAACAAGCAGGCAATTAAAAAACTGCCGGCAGGTATTACCTGTCGGCAGCTTTTTTGCTATCTGCCCGGACGTGTAAAAATTTTTCTGTAAATTCAGATCTTCTATGATAATGGTATGCATATTCTATAACATTGCTTTTTGTATATGCTTCAGAAGCGCTTCACAGCCCTCCACGATATCGTCGTAGGTGACATCAAAATTCCCGGTATACCATGGATCCGCGATATCACGCGGGTGCTCGCTGTAATCCAGCAGTAAACCGATTTTATGCTGCGGATCGCCGCCTGCGATGCGGTTCATATTCTTTAAATTCCATCGGTCCATGCCGATGATATAGTCAAATTTCTCATAGTCTCTGCGCGTCATCTGCCGTGCACGGTGATCCCACATTCGAATCCCTTCCTGCCGCAGCTTGCTGCGCGTCCCATAATGCACGCCGTTTCCGATTTCCTCCGTGCTGGTGGCGGCGGAATCAACATAAAACTGATGCTCCAGACCACGTTTTTTCACCATGTCTGAAAAGACAAATTCAGCCATAGTACTGCGGCAGATATTGCCGTGACAACAGAAAAGCACTCGTATCATATAAAAAACTCCTTTCGTAAGGCAAAAATATGCTGTGTTTTGCCCCAATTTGCGAGCTTTATCATGTCCTCGCTGATTGTTAAACTTGTCACAGAATAGGTAAAACAGGGCAAGTTGAGGCCGTCAATCGTAGTAAAAATGTAGTAGAAATTGAGGTATCTCAAATTCAAAGTCATCAATATTTTTTATGTTATGGATTCTAACTTTTATTCCCACATTAACCCCTCCTCTATTCTTCATTTTCAATCAGTTTCTTTAATTCCTCCTTACTCGGTAAAACAGTCAAATACTTACTTGCAAATATCTGACTATTATCTTCCGGTAAAGTCATCTCTACTACTGCGTCATTTTTATTTTTACATAACAGGATTCCTATTGTCGGATTTTCATCTTCCAGCTTTACCTTACGGTCATAATAATTCACATACATCTGCATCTGTCCTATATCCTGATGCTTTAACCGACCAATCTTTAAATCAAAGAGAACGAAGCAACGTAATATGCGATTGAAAAATACTAAATCCACTCTATAGTGTTCATCTTCAAAAGTGAATCTTACTTGTCGTCCAACAAAAGTAAATCCTCGTCCCAATTCTAACAGGAATTCCTGTAAATGATCAATTATTTTAGTTTCCAAATCCGTTTCTGAGTATTTTGCAAGTTCCGGTAAACCTGTAAACTCCAATACGTACGGATCTTTCGATAAATCTTCAGGTTTTTCAATTAGTTGTCCTTCCGCTGATAATCGCTTTATGCCCTCTTTATCTCTGCTCAATGCTAACCGTTCATATAATGCACTGTCATATTGTCTTCCCAGTTCCTTTACGCCCCATCCGTTCCGAACCGCCTCAATTTCATAAAAATGACGTTCATCTATATTTTGAATACGCATAAGTGATACATAGTGTGAAAAGCTAAGGAAAAATTTCCTCCCCTCTTTTGTTACAGGTAAGTTTTCAAATTGGGTAGACACTTTCTGCCCAATTTGATCTTGGGAATATACTACATAGAATCTACGCATCAATTTCAAATTCTCCACAGAAAATCCTTTTCCTAAGCTCTCTGTCAAACGTTTTGATAATTCTTTAAGAATGGCTTTCCCATATTCAGCACGCTGTTCCCCGTTCTGTTCTTCTTCTACAATCATTCGTCCTACTTCATAGTAGGAGTAAACCATAGAAATATTTAATGCCATTTTTGCCTGTTTTCTGGCATTTTTAAGAACTTCTAATACTCTATCAAAAAAATCACTTTTCACAATATTTTCCATGCAATACCCTCCCGGTTAAATTGGGTAGAAGCTGTCTACCCAATTCATATCATAACAAAATATCCCTCAAAATTCTACAATAATGCAAATCTCATCTCGTTTCCACTTTCCTTTGTCATATCAAGGCTTTAGTCCAAATCAAAATGGTATAGTAAGTGCCTTTTCTCGCCGTGAAACCATTGATTTCACAGGATTTTTCGGGACTTTTCAAGATACTGCCGTGGCAAAATAAATAATATGCTTATCATGCTTTTGTATCTCCTTATACTTTCCTTTTATCCTGCGATGTAAATTTTCATCTAAATTTTCCGATGACATTTCGGAAATAAGGGCGGACAGTAATCTCTCGATTCTTATTATATCAAACGATATGATGAAATTCTACTTAATATTTTTCGCTTTCTTTTTCAGAGAATACATTATGAATGTGCTTTCTGATGATTTTTTCGTCTCTTCCGAATAACATGGACGGAGATTTTGATTGTCACGGACTCTGTAATGCGTTAAAATTGAGTTCTAAAAAAGATTACACAGGAAGGTATATTACATGGCAAAAGTAAAAATTATAAAGAAGAACGATGATTATTCGATGGACTATGCGGTAGGAGATATTCTGGAGGTGCAGGGGACCTGGTATGGCGGTGTGCATGTGGCAGGCAGGACAGGGGTGCCGGTATCGTTGGACCGCGAGGAATATGTCGAGCTGTCGGAAGAGCCGGGCCGCGGGGAATATGCCAAGCTGTCGGAAGAGCCGGATTGCGTGGAGATCATGCCGGATTCCCATGGTATTTGCGTAGGCGACATTGTGCGGCATTTTAAGCGGGAATGGGCGGCGGAAAATACTTCGGAATATCTTTACCGGATTCTGGCCTTTGCACAGCACACAGAGACAGGAGAAAAGCTGGTGATTTATCAGGCGCTATATGCGCCGTATAAAACCTGCGCGAGACCGTATGTAATGTTTATGAGCGAGGTGGATCACAAGAAGTACCCGGAGGCGAAACAGAAATATCGTTTTGAGAAGGAAGAAAGCTGGACGGTGTGAGGAGAGAACAATGTGCGGACGTTATTATTATGACGATACGATTGCGGAGGAGATCCAAGAGCTGGTGGCGGAGCTTGATCGCAGAAACCTGCGGCAGCGATCGGGTGATATCCATCCGTCGGAGCCGGCGCCGGTTCTGTGCGCGCTGCCGGAGCAGCTTTCCGTTCGCCGCATGGTATCTGCCCGAAGGATGCGCTGGGGTTTTTCGCAGCGACAAAAGAGCGGTCTTCTGATCAATGCCAGGGCGGAAACGGTGCTGCAGCGTCCGATGTTCTGCGACGCGGTTCTGCACAGGCGCTGCGTCATTTTGGCGCGGCATTTTTACGAGTGGGACGCGGGGAAAAACAAGGTGACGTTTTCGCGGGAGAGTGGTAGAGCGCTTTATCTTGCCGGATTCTACAGTCGTTTCGGGGAGGAAGAACGCTTTGTGATACTTACCACGCAGGCGAACGGATCTGTCCGTGCGGTGCATCACAGAATGCCGCTTATTTTAAACGAGAATGAGTGGCAGGATTGGATCTACAGTGAACAATTTCTGAGCGATATGCTCAAAAAAACACCGGACAAGCTGAAAACATATCGGGAATACGAGCAGCAAAGCCTGTTTTGACCTGTCTTAGAAGAAAGTCATCCGAAAGGTACGAAAAAACGTCCACCGGACGTTTTTGTCGTATGCATGGCAACGAAAAGCCGGGCTGCGAAGTGCAGACCGGCTTTTGGGGAAGATATCCAAACACGGAAGAAAGATGTTGCAGGAGGTGCATCCTACTTTCTCCCAAAGATGAAAGCGATAATATCCAAATATTTTTTCTTATTTCGCCCACAGCCGGTCAGCAGTTTCCTTCCAGTTTTCGGCATAAGGGGTGGTCTTGTCGCAGAGTGCGTCGGCGCTCTCCGGACTCTGGTAATCCGTGCTCTGTGCACCGGTTTCCGCTACCATTGCACGCAGCTTTTCCGGATTTTCCAGCATCGGACATGGACGCAACATGTTTTTGTTAAACGGCTGGTTGTCGTGGTAAGCCATAAACAGCGGGCTCTTCAGTGCCTCCAGCAGGGAAACATCGTGGATGTTGCAGTTGGAGTAGTGGATGAACACGCACGGCTCTACGTCACCCTTGGCGTTGATGTGCAGATAGTTTCTGCCGCCTGCGATACAGCCGCCTACGTACTGGGCGTCGTTCTGGAAATCCATTGAAAAGATCGCCTTCGTGCTGCGGAATTCGCGGACGCGGTGATAAACCGTCTCACGCTGTTCCGGTGAGGGCAGCAGTGCGGTTGCGGCATCATTGCCGACCGGCATATAATGGAAGAGCCAGATAAACAGCGCACCGCTGTCGATGATATCATCAAAGAAGCGCTCGCTGGTAATGTCCAGATAATTCTGGCTGGTATAACATACGGACATACCAAAAGGCAGTTTGTGGGATTTCAGAAGCTCCATTGCATGCCTTACTTTCTTGTAAGCGCCCTCGCCGCGGCGGGAATCATTTGCCTCCTCAAAGCCCTCCAGGCTGATAGCAGGAACGAAGTTTTTCACGCGCAGCATTTCCTGGCAGAATTCTTCGTCAATCAGCGTGCCGTTTGTGAAAGACAGAAATTCGCAGTCGGGATGCATTTCGCAGAGCTTAATGATATCTTTTTTCCGTACAAGCGGTTCGCCGCCTGTATAAATATAGAAGTAAATGCCCAGCTCCTTGCCCTGGCGGATGATGCTGTCAATGTCCTCCAGGCTCAGATTGAGCTTATGACCATATTCTGCAGCCCAGCATCCGACGCAGTGCATATTGCAGGCGGAAGTAGGGTCGAGAAGAATTGCCCAGGGAACGTTGCAGTTTTCACGTTCTTTTACCTCTTTCTGTCTGGCATAGCCCTCTAAACAGGCGTTGAACAGAAAGTTTTCAAAAAAAGCTTTGCGCACGCCGGGGTCGAGGTCGTACACGCGCAGAATAAGGTCGTACCAGTTATTTTTTTCTTTCAATACGTTGCGCAGGATTGCACGCTGACTTTCATACCATCCATCGGGACAAAAACGGTCGACCAGATCCATCAGCTTCGGGAGATTTTCCTCCGGATTACCCTCCACATACTTTAAAGCCTGTGAAACGGCAAATGTCTGCATATGTTGTTTAATTGAAGTAAAGTTGCTCATAGAATAATTTCCACCTTTCTGCCCCGTCCGGGGACTGTTTTGCGTGAATTATAGGCAAAAAAAGTAAAAAAGTCATTGGACAGGAGCGCCCGTCTGTCGAAAAAAGGGACATCCTGCCGGAAATGTTGCCTTTTTTGACAGAAAACGAAAAATGTCCCTTGCTCTTTGGAGAAAAAGTCGTTACTCTAAAGGCAGCAGAATTTCGTGTAATGTAGCGGAAAGGGGCAGGGCGGGATGGAAAATGATACATCACGTATTTTAATAGAAACGATTGTAAGGAAAACGCTCCGGGAGATTAAGGCGTCGCCGGGACGGAGCACACGCAACCTGATAGATATGGCGCTGAATTTTTCAGAAGGACGATTTCAGCGCAATTTTTTTGAGGCAGCGCAGACGATGCTCACGAATGGGAAAAGTTCGTACTACGAGCTGATCCGGGACACGGTCGCTCACGTGGACTGCGAGCGGCTGCTTCAGTTCGGAATGAATGTAGGGTATCGCGGCTGTACGGTCGGTGCGCGGAAAATCCGGGAGATAGAGGAAAAGGAACGCTACAATATTCCGTGGATGCTTTCGCTGTGTTTGGGCAGGGAGACTTTTTGCCGGAATCAGAAGGCATATCAGACGGCAATTTCCGAGGGCGAGAGCCTGGGGATTCATGCGTGGATACTTGTGTCGATGGACTGCCCGCGGGAGGCGCTTTCCTTCGTCCGCGAGCACCCGGAGAGCGGGTTTGCGCTGCTGCTTACGCCCGATGAGGCGACGGAAGAATTTCTAAAAGAAGCTTCAGAGGCGTATAATCTGATACTGCTGATCCGCTGCGGGGAGGGCGCGGCAGAAGTATGCCGCAGAATGCGCGAAAAAAAGCTTCTGTACGGGGTTTACGATTACTACACAGCAGAAACGGCAAAGCAGATTACCGGCGGCAGCTTTTTTACAAAGGCGCAGAAGCTACATCCGGTTGTCACGATGGCGGTTGCCGCGTCTGATTGCCCGGAGGCTGTGAGAGAAGAAGTGTATGGATATGTAAAGTCGGTAAGGGACAGACAGCTTTTCCGGACGGTTGTATGGGAGGCGGGCGGCGACAGCATCCTGGTGGACAGCATTATCTCACAGGACGCATGTCTGGCGTGGTTTGACACGGAGGGACAGCTTGTCACGCAGGCCGGGCGGACAAAGGAGGCACGCTGTAACCTTCTGGAAAGCAGTCTGCAGGATATTTTAAGACATACGTTTCCAAAGAAGAGACAGAACCTCGCTGCCGGACAGGGCGGTTAATGCTCTGTCTCCTGACAGATGTCCTTTGCGATCGCTTCGAGCATTGGTCGTAAAACGGCAAGAAACGTCTCGGGCGGCATCGCGTTTTTGTCCAGAAGCCAGCGCTCAAGGGCACAGAGAAAGCCGTCCGCCAGAAAGTCAACGCAGATCTGGGGCACATCCTGGTGCCCGATAATTTCCTCCATCCGGCTGCGGATTAAGGGGCATAAGAATTCCCGGAAATGATCAGAAAAGGAGTTCTGTCCTTTGATCTGCAGCGCTTTGCTGTAAAAGGCTTTGTTTTCATAGAAATATCCGCTGGTAAGCTCGAAAAAGCTCCATTTATCCAGAGGAGAATTTTTTAAAAGCGCGATAAACTCCATATCAAAAATCCAGTTCACCAGGTCATATTTATCCCGGAAATGATAGTAAAAGCTTTTGCGGTTCATGTCGCATCTCTCGCAGATATGGGATACCGTAATCTTCTCAAAGGGCATCTCCTGCATCAGTTCCCGGAGGGCAGACGCCAGCGCCCGCTTTGTGATATTAGAATCGGCCAGAGGAATCACTCCTTTTCTTTCGTATCTTCCACTTCGTATTTCTGCCAAGTATAGCAGAAATACTTCTTTTTTTCAACCGGACAGGAAAAAACGTATTTTATGGAAAGTTAGCTTGACATTTTCGCGATATGTGGTATAGTAGAGATATGGAAAGTTGGCTTTCCATAAAGGAGGGAGACAGTATGAAAAACAGACTGGAGGAGCTGCGCAGACAGCGGGGAATCCGGCAGGAGGAATTAGCGGATGCACTGCAGGTATCGCGTCAGACGATCGGCTCCCTGGAAAATGGCAGGTACAATCCTTCCATTATACTGGCGTTCAAGATTGCCAGGTATTTCGGTATGAGCATCGAGGACATTTTTATCTATGAAGAGGAGGCAGGTCATCATGAAAAAGAGAACTAGAAACGTTCTGATAATCTACGCTATTGTCGGCACAGCTTTGATCGTCGGCGGAGTGGTAAGCGGCATAGAGTATTACTCCAGTATCTTAGTCGGTATGGGCGCAGGTCTGCTTGCGAACAGCATCGCGCAGTTTGCAAGATTCTGGTACAACACAAAGCCTGAGAATATTGACGCGTACCACGAAAAAATGCGCAGACAGACGATTGACTTAAAGGATGAACGCAAGGTGCAGCTTCGCAGCCGTGCGGGTTATCTCACCTGGGTGGGCGCGATGCTTGCCTGCTTTGTGGGAGCGTTTGTTGCGGCGCTGCTGCGTGAGCCGCTGATTACTGCGATTTTGTTCGGAGAGGCAGTCCTTCTGTATACTGCGGCGACTGTAATTTACAAATATGTTACTGTTCACTCCGTTCACAGCAACCTTCGCAAATCCATTTAAAATTCGCTTCGCGAATGGGATTTGCTCACACCTGAGTCATGTTCTCACGCCTCAAACAGCAGGTGTTTGAGGCTGGCGTGAACTGTAACACAAATATCTCTGCAAAAAATGCTGAAAAGTGGTTTTGCTTGGCATATTCTTTGCGGCGTGGTATGATATAAACAAAAGACGCAGAATATGAAAAGGGGGCAGTCGAATGTTTACCATCTTTAATTCAAAAAGCCTGTGGATCGGCAAAGACTTAAAGAGATTTAACCAGATACGGGAGAAGCTGGAGGCAAAACAGATCCCGTATGATTACAAGGTACACAACCGGATGGGGCAATGGAGCGGCAAGGGCACGCTGCGCGGAAGCACCGGCAGCCTTGGTACGCCTTTCGACCAGATGTATGAGTACGATATCCGCGTTTACAGCAGGGACTTCGAGCTGGCGGAATACTGTTTGCGGGGAAATTGAAAAAAAACTTTTCAAAGCATGCATTTTGTGGTATACTACCCCCATATTGGAGGTGCTGTCATGGAATTTAACTTAGTAGTATTTTTCATTGCGGTTGCGCTTGTTATTGTGTCGGCGGTTG
>CABRSG010000092.1 GCA_902473545.1 uncultured Lachnospiraceae bacterium
TTTATCTTTTGATGTTTTTTATTGATGTTCTGCTAAGAGAATATCATAGATGCAGAAGGGAATGGAAGCTCTCCCTGGGGAAATCTGACAGCCCTTGCTGCTTTGCCGTCAGAGGAATCTTCTGAAACGGAACCTGAGACAGAAACCGAGATAGAAACAGAAACTGAGACAGAAACAGAAACCGAGACAGAAACCGAGACGGAAGCAGAAACCGCGATCCAGTCCCTGGAATATATCGCTTACGATAACAATGCAGAAGATGAAAGCGCGGCGGCAGTGAAATTTACCGTTACATTCCCGGAAGGCACCGTATTTGGCACGGAAACCGAAGAAACGGCCAAGGGAGAAGGCGGCGAACCGGAAGTTGAAGAAACGGCCGAAGGAGAAGGCGGCGAACCGGAGGGTGAAGAAGCGTCTGAAGAGGCAAGCGGCAAACCCAGACTTGGAAGAAGCCGGGGAAAGTGAAGCAGCAGCGGCGCCTCTGGGTGCTCTTACGTTGAAGGTAAGAGAATTTGGAAACAATGATACAGACAATGCGGTTACCGCTTATGACGGAAACAGAATCCTGGCAGAGACACATGTGCAGGAGCATGACGGGGAGAACACAGAGATTAGTGACGTACAGTTCTGGCGTCTCTGGCTGGAGGATGAAACTGGAGAAGAAACCGATATACAGCTTCCGGCGAGAACGGCGGCGCACGTAAGTGTGGAATATCTGGCGGCAGAAGACGGCGCTTATCCGAAAGCGCTGCACGGCGAACCGGAAGAAAACTGTAGTAACGTATTAGATCTGGGAAGTATCTTTGCCGGAGGAATGGCTACAGAGACATCCGGACAGGTAAAAGAGCTTGCGGGAAGCGCACAGGCAGCGGAAATACCGGCGGAAGCAGCCATTTTGGATGTATCCGGAGAACAGCAGGATGCGCAGAGGTATTGTACGGGACTTTTCTATTCAATAGAGGCGGCGGAAGACGGCACCTCCGCATGGGGAAATCTGACAGCATTCTATGCCGTGCAGACCGCTCAGATGCAGGCGGAAGGCAATCTGACGTTTACTGCTTACGACCAGGAGGATGCGGAGGGCGCTGATACAAAATTCACCGTTACTATGCCGGAGGGCACCTCATTTAAAGTGGCCGGAGCGGAAATTACTGAAACGACGCCCCTTACGCTTAAGATAGAACAATATACCCGCGCTAATTGGGAGGGATTTTCGAACTACAAAGGTCTGATTGACCGGCATATGAACTGGCACACTGGCGTGATGGATTCTACAAACGATGTACAGATCTGGCGTGCGTGGCTGGAAGACGGTGAAGGTAAGGACGCAGAGGTAGTGCTTCCGGAAGGCGGACGGATAACGGTAGTGGTGGAATATCTGTGTCCGAATGGACATACGTCCAGCGCATTGCAGGGTGAGATAGGAACCAGACGTACCTGCGTTATGGATATGGGAGAGCTTGGTATAGGCACGCCGAATGAAGATCAGTTTACGGAAACGGACGAATATGCTCTGGCGACCTCTTATGAGCCGGGGAATCTGGACAAAACGGATAGCTATTATAAAAAGATTACCTATTATATTGATAAAAACGGCGGCGATTCCGCCTTGGGCAAACTTATTGCGCTGTGCTCCATGAAACTGCCAAAAGGGATCTTAAAGCTGTAATAGACGGTTCCGAACCTTTTGATGCTCCGGAGGAAGGCAAAGATCAGCCGGGTAATGACAGCGGGGAAAATAACAGGATCGTCCGCACATACGATACGGTCAGATACCAGTTGACACTCACAGCGGAAAAGCGTTCTGCGTTCAGCACGATGGAAAACTATGTCGCTGTGCTGGAGGCGGAGCTTCCGATGGACATTACCCAGGCGCAGTTTGACACCTCCAGACTTACCGAGGTTTTTTACGGAGATGAGGACTGGAGTATTGAATATAAAAACAGCGCCGGGGACAACCTGTACATTGAAAACAAAAGCGGCATCTATAAATGCGACGGTTCGGGTGCTATCACCGGGACGAAGGTAACGCTTAACCAGATCGTAAAAGGCAGTGATAATACAAATGGAAACGCATACCGGACAGATGTGGCGAGCCAGCGGCTGGTAGCATACCGTCTGGTCACGCCGACAGAGGGAAGCGAGGCATCTGTCCCCGGTACGGAAAATGTGGATGTAAGAATAAACGTCACTGCGGCACAAAACGGCGATACGATAGAGCCGAAGTTTAAAGCCTGGGTAAAGGGAAATAAGGATAATTTTACATCAGAGCAGAACAACAACAATGATTATGTAGTCTCAGTTGCTTCGCAGGATAACGTGGTGGATATTAAGAGCAGTAACGAGGCAACAAAAGAATATGTTGTAACTGTTTCTGCGGCGGCGCGCTACAACATCGTAATTAAACGTAACCAGGATTTCCAGTATTCCAGCTACTTTGATTTTGAGACGGGAAAGGAATCCAGCGCGGAAGAAGGCGGAACCTATGGGCGTATGTTCGGCTATGGCATTACCCTGCAGCTATTTAATGAGACTAACCGTCTGATAGAAATGAAAGACGATAAGGGAAATGTTGTTAAAGACAATGACGGCAATCCACTTTATGTGTCAGACGGCGATGTCCTGGAAGCGAAGGGAATGCGCGGCATAGAGCTGCCGGTGAATGGGATTACGTTTGATCTTACCTTAAATGGAAACAAAGGCAACAGCATCTCTGAGGATGATTATTCCGCTATTTTATGGGATTATGCGCTAAGTATGGAAAATACGAAAACGGGCAAATGGGGACGCAACATGTTCTGGAACAACAGCACCGCCAGCGCATACCCCAAGGGAGCCGGGGTGTACAGCAGCGGAAACCGGAAGAGTTCCGCATACAACAGCGGAACCTGGAGCCTTGTCGCCAGCAGTGATACAGAAGCCGACCTTGATAGTGAAGGAAAGACCACCAGCAGCATTACAGATACGGGAGAGCATGTGAAATATACCTTTACGGTAACGGGGTTTGACTTCGATTTTGAAAATTTTACCTTCCCGTACGAGTCGGCGGGCAATGCCGGAACGGCCAACTGGCTGGCGCCCAGCTATATTGGCAGCTTTTCGGCAGGGCATATTCAGGTACTTCAAAAATATCCGGCAACGGCGACGGCGGATGCAAGCCCGGAGATTACGGCAGCGGTGAGCAATTATCAGGGGACTTCCAAAAGCGGCCAGCCGGCAACTACAGAGGCAAGAGCGGTTACGGATGCGATCGGCGGCACCAGGGATAATAAGGTGACAAGCAATACGGCGATTTACACTCCCGGCGGGATTTCCAAGCATAATTCCTTTGGCTCCCGCGTTGACGAGAAAGGAAACCCCAGGCACGGAAGTATTAGTATCGGTTTTTTGGGTACAGTCTACTGGGCGGGACCGGCTTATGACGCCGATACCTTTGCGGGGAGCAGCATCTATTTGTGGGGCGGCGCCCAGTTGAGCAGAAACTCGGATGGCGTGGTGAGCGCTTACAATCTGTTGCAGAAGTTTGACAGCAAGGCGCTTTCCATTGATAAGTCGGTTGAAAATCCGGTGCGCTACACCGACGTGAATAACGACAGCGCATGGCCTGCGGAGGGCTGGCCGAATAACAAAGAAGGGAAGCTTCTGGAAGCGGCAGGCGAATATAAGATTTTATATGCGGCGGATCCGCAGTATCCGGAAGGCTGGGATTCCAACGATCCGGAGCAGATGGCGCGCATGAATAACGCAAAAGAAGATGATCTTATTTATTTCACCAGCCTGGAGGATCTGGAAAGCAAAGAATATACCTGCATTGCGGTACTTCTGGAGGTGCGCAATGCCGCGATACCGGCGGGCTGCTATCCGGGCGTGCGTATTGCCATGAAGGTATCTGAGAATGAAACCGGTGATGTGATCGGAAAGACAGTCTGCATGGTGAATACCGCCTTTATGTGGATAAAACGCAGAGACAGTGAGATAAATTTGCTGGAAGATATTTCCTGGGAAAATTATGTATGGAATGAAAACAGCAAAAAAAGTGTCATCAGAAATTCTGCCGGAGAAGATGTTTACAGCAAATACTGGAACGGAACCGGAAATACTGTCTCGCAAGTGAAC
Organism: uncultured Lachnospiraceae bacterium; assembly: GCA_902473545.1. GTDB lineage: Bacteria > Bacillota > Clostridia > Lachnospirales > Lachnospiraceae > Marvinbryantia. The sequence continues at coordinate 4,117 of CABRSG010000092.1, forward strand.
CAGACGCTGCGCGATGAGACAGGGGAGGGCAACGTAAACTATCTTGTTCAGCAATATAACAATTTTAATTACCATAAGACGGAATATAACAGCGGTATAAAGGTAGAAAACACACATGAAGGCTATCAGCAGGGAATGAGCCTTCTGGTGATCGGATACGAATCGGAGGTGGGAATCAAAGTACAAAATACGCGCAAAACGGACAATAGCGCGGATAGTGATACGATAAACTCCGATAATGTTTCCTTTGATATCACAAACGGCGACTGGAGCGCCCTGTACACCATCAAGGGAATAAAAACCACGGCGACCGATCCTTCCGGAACAGGTATGACAGATGTAAATACAGGCTTGACGATCACTGCGACGCTTCCGACTGACACGAAGGACAATGAGGACATCACGATAGCCGCATCTGCGTTCCAGGTGAAGTCATTGGAGGAGGAAATGGATGCGGATGGAAAACCCACCGGTGAGATGGTGTGGGTTGAGATCAGCGAGCGGGAAAACGATCCTACGACAATGATTTTCCGGGATAATGAAGGACAGGAGCGTGAGTACAAAATCTGGGCGGAGCGAAAAGGCGATAATACGGCGGTCTTTCATCTGAGTGACGTGCCGGTGGGCGAAGCGCTTCCGGATATCCGCTTTACCGGACAGTTTAGCGCACAGGTGACGGACGGCGACAGCTTTACAGCCCAGGTAACGATCCAGGGTGATCAGGATAACCGTTCGCTCTCCAGCAACAACCGGAACATTGCTTCAGTGGCAATCGGAATTGTATCACTGGGAGGAACCTCTCTGACAAAGACGGTAGACCACAATTTAATCGAGCTGGACGGGGAATTTACCTATGGCGTCAACTACACAAACAACTCGGATGAAGTTATGAGACAGAGGCTGTTTCTCTACGATCTGATGCCATATAACGGCGACATCCGCAGCACGAATTTTGAACGGATAGAAGTAGATGAAAACGGAAATTATGTGGATGCCGGAGAGACGCTGCAGGTTCTGGAGATAGGTGCAAGACTTTCCGGAGCGGGCGCCGGTGAAGCAAAGACGATCGTGCGGCAGTATTATTCCACCATACCGGGCTATGTGCTCAAGCCATATCTGGAGTTTTCCAATGGCGGAGAAAGCAGAAAAGCAGATGATATTGAGAATCTTCTGAAAAATGCATTGATCGGAAACGACGCAAACGGTCTGTACTATGTAGTTGAAGAAGGCAAGACAGAACCGGTATCAATTTATGCGTATGATGAAAATAATGTTGTGACCGGCATCAATCCGGCATTTGCAGGCGACTACAATACAAGTGACCCTTATGGCGAAGTGACGCTTCCGTCGGGGTATCAGTTCTACAACGTGACTGGAAAATACTGGGTTTCCAGCGGCGGCCTTGTTGATAATAATACGTCGACCGGCAGCGGTGGATCAATTGAACTGCATTGTTACAAACTGTTCCGCTGGCTCGGTTCCATCCAGCCAGGAAACGGAGGCGGTTCGCTTTCTTCCGGAAATGGCACGGCAAGCAGCCATCTGGATAACGCGACCTGTATCTATTCCGTAGTGGAAAGTCTTGGAGCGCATGCGACGCTGACCATCAGCGCGCATCTTAAAACAAAAGGTAATGAGGCAACAAATCTCTACGGAAACATCGCGCATAGCTGGAAGGAAGGGGATATGCGCAATGGTGCAAACCTTATCTCCAACCAGGTAACGACCCGTGTAATAAGTCGCGAGCTTTCCGGCCTGGTATGGGAAGACATAAACCATGACGGTATCCGCAACCAGACGGTCAGCGGCGTGGACGAACCGCTTATAGAGGGTGTGACCTGTACGCTGTTCCGATGGAATGGATTATCGTATGAGGCAGTAAAAGGAAACGGCGGTCCGAATGAGCGCCAGATCGAAGTGACATACGAAAAAGACGGAAAGACCGTTACGGAAACAATAGCAGAAGGTGCGGTTGTACAGCTTGTTACAGGTGCGGACGGTGCATACAGCTTCTCCAATCTGCGGGATGGCAGCTATGTTGTGGCGTTTTCCGGGGAAAGTCTGAAAGAATATGAAGACTACGATAAGAAAAATCCGGATCGCGGCGCAACACAATACCAGGTAAACAAGGCCAATGACAACACCACAAACGACGGCGTTGCCAACGGAACAAAGAATAAGGACGGCAAGATAACCGGAGCACTTCCGGGAATAGACGGAACAGACTATCCTTATTACATCAAGTACAGCGCAGAATCAAATACTGCAAGCGGTACCAATATCACGATGCATACACTGAATGAACTGAGAAGTAACAGCGCTTTACTTTCAAACAATGTGGAAGTGCTGACACATCAGGATCTTGGCGTGTACATCGAACGCTATGAAATGCCAGAAACAGGAGGCAGAGGCACGCTGCCCTACCGCGTTGCCGGAATCCTGTTGATGATAGCCTGCCTGCCGGGAAACATCTTTATCTGGAGGAGGAAGCAAAAAAGAAACAAAGCAAAAGGAAAAATTTAAAGGGAGGAAAGAAGCAATGAAAACAACAGCAAAAAAATTAATTGCCGTCTTATTGACGGTAATGATGGCGCTGAGCGCTTTGGCAATGCTCGCAGGCGCGACAGGGAAGGAACCGGAGGGAAAGATTACCATCACCAACGCGGTGGCGGGGCAAGAGTATTCTATTTATCGCATTTTTGACTTATATAGCTACGATAAAGATGCAGGTGCATATGTGTATAATGTAAACAAGGCATGGGAGAGCTTTATCGACCAGCCAAACATCAGCGGAACCGATGGCTATGTAAATGTTGATGTTAAAACTGGTGCTGTATCCTGGATAAAGAAGAATGGGGAAGCAAATGTGGGCATGGAGGATTTTGCCAAAGCTGCGTTGCAATATGCAAAGGACTACGATATAGCAGCAGTTAAATCCGTATCCCATAAGACAACAGGAGATTCAAGTGTAGCAGTAGAGAAAAATCTGAATGCGGATACATATAAAATTGTTATTTCGGGACTTGAGCTGGGGTATTATCTGCTGGATTCTAATGTAGGTACACTCTGTTCCCTGGATACAACAAACCCAAGTGTTGATATTAGCGATAAGAATGGGCAGCCGACTGTAGAAAAAAAGGTAAACGCAGCTAAAGCGGGAAATCCAAACTGGCAGGAGAATAATACGGCGCAGATCGGAGACCGGGTAGAGTTTAAAACGACCATTAATGTTGAAGCGGGTGCTCAGAACTATGTCCTGCACGATAAGATGGAAGAAGGGTTTACCTTTACCAAGCAGATTACCGAAAATGAAGGGACCAGAGATAATGTTTCGGTCAAGATAATAAAAAATAACACATCAGAGGAACCTGTTGTTACTAGCAATTATGAAGTGGTAATTTCGGAGACAGGCGACGACTGTACGTTCCATGTAAAATTTAAACAGGACTTTTGTAACACACTTGCAGCGGGTGATAAGCTGGTTGTATATTACAGTGCGGTACTTAATGAAAAAGCAAAAGTCGGCAGTGAGGACAATGATAATGAGACCTGGCTGAAATACGGCGAAAAGAATGATCTTGAGACGACCCACGATGATACACACACCTACACCTACCAATTCCAGCTGGTAAAGACGGACGAGGGTGAAAACAATACGTATACTGTTCTGGAAGGCGCAGAATTTGAATTGTATGACGCCAAGAACAGCGAAAATAAGATTCCTATGATTGCCGTGTATAAGAGTGAAGGCAGCACAGAGGTGGAGTAATACCGTGTGGCAAAAGAGGAGGAAAGCGCAAAAGATGGATTTAAGTCTGCGATAATTGTAGCCGGAACACCAATTATTAAAGGACTGGATAAAAAGACCTACTGGCTCGAAGAGACGAAAGCTCCGGCTGGATACAATTCGATGACGGACCGTATTGAAGTAAATATGGAAGATGGGGATAATCTGATAGTAGACGGTCATCTGACAAAGGTTAACAATGATCTGAAATATACCAGCAGCAACGATGAGCCAGGCGGCGGTGTGCAGGTAATCAATAAAAAAGGAAATATACTTCCGTCCACCGGCGGCATCGGTACAACCATTTTCTATGTAATTGGAGCTATTCTTGTAATTTGCATGGGCGGCGCACTGATCCTGCGCAGCCGCAAGGGCAGAGAGGCAGCACAGAAATAAATGACAAAGCAGAAAAAACGGCTGTCAGATGTGATAACGCTTCTGCTGGCAGCTGGTCTGCTGACCGGGGTAGGGCTGATGCTGTACCCCACGGTCAGCGACCTGTGGAACGCCTACCATCAGTCCCGGGCTGTTGTAAATTATGCAGAGACGGTTTCCGGCATGACGGATGAGGAAAAAGCGCAGTGGCTGGAAGCGGCGAGAGCCTATAATGCTGCGGCTGCTGAAAAAA
>CABRSG010000093.1 GCA_902473545.1 uncultured Lachnospiraceae bacterium
TAACCGCTAGGGCGGTGGTAACGGATGATTCCCAGGCGTGTGAGAAACCGCAGGACTGCAGCGACCGCCTGCTGCGCGGATGTCTCGTCGATGCAGTCTGTCTCCTTTGTATACACGGAAAAGGCATTGCGCTCCCAGATCTGCCAGTTATAATTCAGGGTAGCCGTGTCGATCGGGCGCGGCTTGCGGATCACGGCATAGGGAAGTCCGAACAGATTACTCAGGCTTTCGTTCGTGAAGCCGGTATCCATAATGCGCACATGCGGCACAAAATCGCCGGGTGTATAAAAGCTGGCAAACTGAATGCCGTAATCGTAATCCTTCACTTTTTCAAATACGCCGCCGGCAATGCGCTGCGTCGTCTCGCCTTCGCTGTACCCCGGAAACATCCGGTTAATGTCCGTATTGTCCAGCGCCCAGAAGCGCCGCTCAATGTTCATAGAGTAGACATTGACCGCCGGGATCACCAGTATCTCGTTGTTTGCCGCGATTGCCCCCTTCTTTTCCAGCTCCTCCAGCGCCTTCACAAGCTGCGAACACACGTAGAGCTGCTGGATCTCATTGCCGCGCATAGAGCCGACCACGCACGCCGCCTTCTTTCCTTTTCCGAAGAAATAACCCTTCACGCGCATCGGTTCGCGGTAAACGCCGTCCAGCGCATAGATATCCTCCATCCTCATGAGATCACACCTCCCAGAATCCTTGCCAGCAGCGATCCGCTGTAGACGATCGGGTATTCCCTCCTGGTAAACACCATCCCCGTCATACAGGCGCATACCCTCTCAACCGTCTCTCCGGTAAGCGGATGCAGGATGTCGCCCATATGCTGCCCTTTTCGCACATAATCGCCGTGCTCCACGGAGGGCACAAAAATGCCGGATGTGTTGGCATTCAGAAAGCCAACCTGGTGGTCGGTGGAAATAACCGGCTCGATGACCGGTCCTGTTTCGCCCTCCCACATGCCAAGTTCCTTCATCAGATTAAAAAGCCCTTCCGTGAGCTGCTCACAGTATTTCCGTGTTATGCGCATTCCGACGCCCATCTCCACGACCAGCGTCGGCACGCCCGCCTGGTTCAGACTGTACGCCAACGTCGACTCCAGCACGGTTGCGGAAGCATGTACCCACACAAAATCCACATTCAGGTGCTTTGCAAGCGGCACCAGCGTATCCGCCGTCAGCTCGTTGATGCGCACCTGCGGGATCTCCATCAGAAAAATATTGCTGGAATGGATGTCGACGCAGACGTCCGCCCCTTTGATATCCTCGATAATATCCGCCGCACAGTTCTCTGCAATGCCGCCCTCCCGGTTTCCCGGAAAAATGCGGTTCATATCAAGATCAAAAATCGGAATGCTGCGCGTAATCGATTCGATCCCAAGAGGATTCAGCGCCGGGTAGACATCCACAATGCCCTTTAAATATTCCGGGTGCTCATGGATCCTGCGCTGCAGCTCGCAGCACACAAACTGCCCCTCCAGCTCGTCCCCGTGCGTGCCCGTCACGATCGCGATCCGTTTTTCCTCTCCCGTCAGCTTCTCCGTCTGTATGCGGTTTTTTTGTATCAGCAGATGCTCGCCCACCGGCAGATCTGCCTTGGAAACCTCCAGTATCATGTCACTACTTCCTCCACATTTACATAAATTTCCTGCTTCTGCCTCGTCCGCCCGTAAAAGACGCCGCGGTCCAAAATACAATCGGTGTAATCCCTTCCGTGCGACAGCTTGATATAAACGTCGTCGATAAAACGGTTGTGCGTCGGATCAAAGCCTTTCCACATGCCGTCGTCATAGATTTCCGTCCAGGCGTGCGTCGCCCCCTCGCCGATCTGCAGCCCTGCCACATACCGCGCCGGAATGCGGCTGCATTTGCAGAGCGCAATAAAAATGTGCGCATAATCCTGACATACACCGCACCCTCCCCGCAGCGCTTCCCCGGCGGTTGTCTCGATGTTCGTCACACCGCTCTCATATTTAAAATGATCGTATAGATGCTGCATTAAAATACACGCCTTTTCAAAATTCGTGCAGTCCGGAAGCCGGAAACGCTTCAAAAAATCAAGCACCTCCGGCTCATATGCGGTCAGCCGCGTGGGATACGAATAACAGCAGCGGCACTCCTCACGCTCCCGGCGGCTGACGTCCACCTTTGCCGTTCCGGAAACCTCACACATAAAAAAATCGTGTTCCCGGCTGCAGCGCCCGATATAGACATGATTTCCGAACGTATCCGTCTCCTCACAGAGCCAGTCTGCCGGTTCTACCTTTTTGGTTTTGACGGTAATCTCCTGCACGCTGTCCGTGTGCGGGACATAGCGCAGCGCAAAATCATGCTCCCGCACCGGCGCATCAAAATCAAGCCGCATCCGGTAATAAAAATCCAGCGCTTTCATATTTATACTCCAACGGCGCTGCCAAGCAGATCCAGCGCCTCCGTATACTGCTCCTTCCGCTTTTCGCCATCCCGCGCAATATCCATGAAGGCATCAAGATGCTCCCTGCTGCACGGCAGGCTGACACGCTTTATCCGGTTGTTCAGCTTGCAGTACTCCTTTTCCAGCATCTCCGCCGGGCTGTCGAAACGGAAGTAAAGATCCAGACGTTCCAGATATTTTCCGCACTTGATGACGTTTCTCGATTCCTCGTTCTCCACATAATCATCCGCCGCGCCCCAGAACGCAAGCAGATAATCCGTCACCTTCTGCAGCTCCATGACCGGCGCCGGACGATTTTTCGCTGCCTTTAAAACGTCAAGCGACATCTGGATGTAGGCAAGTACCTCGCTGCTCACCTCCTCGCGCAGAACAACTGCGTTGTCGAACGCACGCATAAGATTGGCATACATGGAATCCGAATTTTCCCTGTCAAACAGATACGACTGCGCAAACTGCTTCCGATCCCTGTAGATGTCAGGGATCGCCAGTCTCCGGCAATATTCCCGGTAAACGTGCACATCCTGATCGATCATAATATCATAATATCTGTCAAACATAAGCAGAGTCGTGTAAACCCGCTCCGTATATCTGCCAAGCCAGAACAGATGGTTCATTTTTTCTAATGAGACAGTACCCATGTGTCTTTAAAGCCTCCTCCCTGCGATGAATTTACCACAAATGAGTCCGGGTTGCGTGAAAATCTCGTCAGCCCGCTCGCCCATACTCTTGTCTTTTCTCCGGCAAGCACGAACGCGCGCAGGTCCACCTTGCGCTCCACACGCTCAAAGCCGTCCATGATTTCCAGATCCAGAAAATCAATGACCTCCTGAGCGATAAACCGCCGCGGTTGCGTGACGATCAGGCTGCGCATATTTTCCAGCGACTCTCTATCCAGATCTCTTCCGAATACCACACCGTAGCCGCCCGCCTCCGAGACGTCCTTTATCACCAGTTTTTCCAGATTTTCCAGCACGTAACGCCGGTCATCCTCATAGTAAGGAAGATAGGTTGGCGCATTTTTCAGGATCGGCGTCTCCTGCAGATAATACTCGATCATCTTCGCCACAAAATAATAGATGCCCTTGTCGTCCGCCACACCGTTGCCCGGTGCGTTGACGATCGCTACGTTGCCCGCCCGGTATGCCGACATCAGATTCGGAATGCCAATCAGCGATTCCGGCAGGAGGGTACACGGATCCAGGTATTCATCGGAAATTCTCCGGTAGATCACGCCGACCTTCTGCTTATGCTTGCCATAGTCCTTATAATAGAGACAGTTATCCTCCACGAACAAGTCGCTTCCGGTGGCAAGTACGCTGCCGGTGCGCTCCGCAAGGTAGGAGTGCTCAAAATACGCTGCGTTGTAACGCCCCGGCGTCATGATCACGCGAATGCCGCCGCAGTTTACGTATTCCATCGTCTCCTTCAGAAGCTGCGCGTAATTGCGGTTGTCGACCACCCCGTTGTGCCGGAAGGTCTCCGGCGCCGCCCGCCTGCAAAGCTCCCGTGCGATCAGCGGATAGGCTCCCGACGGAATCCGCAGGTTGTCCTGCGTCCACACGCTGAATCAGCCCTTTTTCCATCACCTCAAACTCCGCTTTCGTGATCACTCGCGGAATCGCGTCAAACGGAAAAAGCTGCTCGTGGAACGTGTTGTTCTTATAGATGCCAAACTTCACGCCATAACGTGCGAGAAGCTGGTTGATCATATCCGCCCGCTCTATCAGATCTCTCATACTTTCACTCCCTTTTTTAATAAAAAAAGAGACCTTTGCAGTTTTCTGCAAAAGCCTCCTCGCCTTCTTTTATCTACTATACAAGAAAGATGCGCATTCGTCAATTTAAAAGATTTCATCACAATGATGCAAGTTTTACATAAAAGCGGCTGTTCACAGCAGCATATAAAGCTCTCCAAGAAACCTCGCCGCCTGGCGGATCTCGTCCTCATGCATAGTGGCGTAGCCGAGAATCAGAGTTGTTCCCTTCGATTTATGTCCTTCCACGCAGTAAGCAGAAAGTCCATAGACGCGCACGCCCCGCTCTCTTGCTGCCTCCACCGCCATGCACTCGCTGATGCGATCCGGCAGCGTGACAAGCAGGTGCGTGCCCGCATACTCGCCGGAAATATGAAAAATATCCGGAAATTCCTTCAGAGCTTCTAAAAGCGCATCGTGACGCGCGCGGTAGAGAGCACGCATTCTGTTTAAGTGACGCTCATAAGCGCCGCTTTTGATAAATTCCGCCAGAATTTTCTGATCCATGCGGGGCACCGTCGAAGAAAACCGGCGTCCGCGCGCACGGTAGCGCTCCATCAGCTCGTGCGGCAGCACGAGAAAGCTGATACGGATCGCCGGTGCAATGGATTTGGAGAAGGTGCCGATATAGATGACCTTTCCGTTTTCATCCAGCCCCTGCAGCGCCGGAATCGGCTTGCCCTTGTAGCGAAATTCGCTGTCGTAATCGTCCTCAATCACATAGCGCCCTTCTTTTTCTGCCGCCCAGTTAAGAAGCTGCCGCCTGCGTCCGACAGGCATGACAATGCCGAGCGGAAACTGGTGCGAGGGCATCACATAAGCGGCCTGCGCGCCGCTCCTGGCAAGCGATTCCACGCGCATCCCGTACTCGTCGGTTTCCACCGCCGTTACCTGCCGCCCCAGCGTCTGAAAAATATCGTATGCCTTTTTGTAGGTCGGATTTTCCAGCGCATAAGTACACTCTCCAAGAACCGCATTCAGCAGCATCAGAAGATAATCGTTTCCCGCCCCGATGATGATCTGCTCCGGCTGGCAGCGCACGCCGCGCGCCTGACGCACATAAGCGGCGATCGTCCGTCGCAGCTCCTCCTCACCCTCCGGCGCGCCGAGCAGAAAAAAGTCCTTATTATCCTGCATCAGAATATTTTTGGAAATCTTCCGCCAGGTGTTATGCGGAAAGCTGCCCAGATCAACACCGGACGGTGAAAAATCATACCGCCATTTCTCCGCGCGCTCCTCCGAATGCTTTTTAGAAAAGCTCTCCTCCTGCGGCAGTCGGTACAGCCCCTCCAGGTCGTTAACGAAGTAGCCGCTGCCTGGCTGGTTGTCGATGTAGCCCTCCGAGAGAAGCTGCTCGTAGGCGAGCGTCACCGTGCTGCGGCTCACCTCCAGATGCTTCGCAAGTCCTCTGGTGGACGGCAGCCGCTCGCCGCAGGGCAGTCCCCCGCTCTGGATCTCCTGCCTGATATATCCGTAAATCTGCTCATAAAGCGGTCTGGACGCTTTCGCGTCCAGACTGATGGTTAATTCATTCATGCTTTTGTCTCATCCTTCGGCAGACGGAAGGAGCTCTTTAAGGAAACAATGCGGTTGAACACCAGCGCCTCCGGTTTCGAATCGTGCGCATCCACACAGAAAAAGCCCTGGCGGACAAACTGGAAACTGTCATATGCATTTGCCTGCCCCAGTTCCGGCTCAATGTAGCATTCCTTCAGCACCGTAAGCGAATTCGGGTTCACGTTGATGCTGCCGTCCTCGTTGTAAACGCCCTTTTCCTCATCAACGATATTTTCATACAGGCGCACCTCTGCCTTCACAGCCGTCGGCGCCGCCACCCAGTGGATCGTGCCCTTCACTTTGCGTCCGTCCGGACTGTTGCCGCCCTTGGACGCCGGATCGTAGGTGCAGTGAATTTCTGTGATCTTTCCGTTCGCATCCTTTACAAAGCTCTCGCATTTTATAAAGTAGGCGTTCATCAGACGCACCTCGTTGCCCGGGAACAGACGGAAATATTTGCGCGGCGGAACCTCCATGAAGTCCTCACGCTCGATATAAAGCTCACGGCTAAACGGCACTCTGCGCGATCCAAGCTCCGGATTTTCCAGATTGTTGACAACCTCCAGATATTCCACCTGATCCTCCGGGTAGTTGTCGATGATCAGCTTCACCGGATCAAGTACTGCCATCATACGCGCTCTCTTCAGCTTCAGATCCTCGCGGATGCAGTATTCGAGCATCGCGTAGTCCACGGAGCTCTGGCTCTTGGAAATACCACACAGATCCACAAACATCTTGATGGATTCCGGCGTAAAGCCGCGGCGCCGCAAAGCAGCGATCGAGACCAGACGCGGATCGTCCCAGCCGTCCACGATGCCGTCCTCGACTAATTTTTTGATGTAACGTTTTCCGGTAACGACATTGGTGAGGTAGAGCTTCGCAAACTCAATCTGCTTCGGCGGCTTCTCATAACCGACCTCGCGCACCACCCAGTCATACAGCGGGCGGTGATCCTCAAATTCCAGCGTACAGATGGAGTGCGTCACGCCCTCGATCGCATCCTCGATCGGATGCGCAAAATCGTACATCGGATAGATGCACCACTTATCGCCGGTGTTGTGGTGGCTCATGTGCGCCACACGATAAATCACCGGATCACGCATGTTGATGTTCGGCGATGCCATATCGATCTTTGCGCGCAGTACCTTCTCGCCGTCGGCATATTTTCCCTCGCGCATCTCCTCAAAAAGACGCAGGTTCTCCTCAATGCTGCGGTTGCGGTAGGGACTGTTTTTGCCCGGCTCCGTGAGCGTGCCGCGATACTGGCGGATTTCTTCCGCAGAAAGGTCGCAGACAAACGCCTTGCCCTTTTTGATAAGCAGCACTGCCGCCTCATACATCTGATCAAAATAGCTGGACGCGAAGAACAGGCGATCCTCCCAGTCGGCTCCCAGCCACGCCACGTCCGCCTTGATAGATTCCACAAACTCCAGCTTCTCCTTTGTCGGGTTCGTGTCGTCAAAGCGCAGGTTGAACTTGCCTTTGTACTGCTGCGCCAGCCCGTAATTTAATAAAATGGATTTTGCATGCCCGATATGCAGGTAGCCGTTCGGCTCCGGCGGGAACCGCGTGCAGACCGCGTCGCATTTTCCCTCCGCAATATCCCTGTCAATGATCTGTTCAATAAAATTTCTGGAAACTGTCTCTTTTTCCATAACGCTCCTCCGTTATTCTTCTTTCTCCATGCGGGTTCTTTGCCCTATTGCTCCATAGTAGCATAAATTTTTCGTAAATTCAATCATTCTCTGCATAGCGATTTACTTTTTGCCGCTTATCTTGTATGATAATTACAGAAAACTGCGTCCGGAGAGCCTGCCGGACGTGATGCAAAGGAGAAAGTCATGTACTGTTTTATCGTCAATCCAAACGCCTGCTCCGGCAAGGGAATTAAGATATGGAAGGTTCTTGAAGAAACGCTGCAAAAGGCACAGACGCCTTACGAGGTCTTTTTCACGGAAAAGCCCGGACACGCCACGCGTATCGCAGACATGCTGTGTACAAAGTATGCCGCCTGCACAACGGATGCGCGCTGTGGTGATAATCTCTCCCGGACGATCGTGGCAGTGGGCGGCGACGGCACTGCAAACGAGGTGATAAACGGACTGCACGATTATGCCAATATCCGCTTCGGTTATATTCCGACCGGTTCCGGCAACGACCTTGCAAGAGGTCTCTCGCTGCCGACGCGTCCTGAAGAGGCGCTGTCCGCTATCCTTCATCCGGCGAGGCTGCGCCGCATCCGTCTCGGCTGTATCTGCACAAACGGACATGTCCGGCATTTTGCCGTCAGCACCGGCATCGGCTTTGACGCGGCGGTGTGCCACGAAGCTTTCCGCTCCACGATCAAGCCCGCCTTAAACCGCATCGGGCTTGGAAAGCTCACCTATCTCGGCATCGCCTTAAAGCAGCTTCTGCTGCTGCGCCCGTTCCCGGTCACGCTGACTCTGGATGACGGCGTTCCAATGAAGCTGCCGGTTTATTTTATCGCATTTATGAATCTGAAATATGAAGGCGGCGGCTTTATGTTCTGCCCCGATGCCACAGCGGAAGATGAATTTCTCGATATCTGTCTGATTGAAAAAATGCCGAAGCTGAAAATCCTCTTTCTGCTCCCTACCGCCTTCAGAGGCAGACACGTGGGCTACAAGGGCGTACACATCCTGCGCTGCAAAAAGGCGAAGCTTTTCGCAGGCTCTGCGCAGGCGATCCACACGGACGGAGAGGCTGGCGCC
>CABRSG010000094.1 GCA_902473545.1 uncultured Lachnospiraceae bacterium
CGCTGGTGGCGCTCGGCTCCGGGGCGTCCTTCGTGTACAGCACCTACGCGCTGTTTGCGATGACGGATGCGCAGGTAAAGGGCGATATGGCGGGTGTCATGTCGTATATGCATGAATTTTATTTCGAGTCGGCGGCGATGATCCTCACACTGATCACGGTGGGCAAGATGCTGGAGGCGCGCTCAAAGGGAAAAACGACGGACGCACTGAAGGGGCTGATGAAGCTTGCGCCGAAAAAAGCGACGGTTCTGCGCGACGGTGCTGAGACGGAGGTTTCCATTGAGCAGGTGCGAAAGGGCGATATTTTTGTCGTCCGTCCCGGAGAAAATATCCCGGTGGATGGTGTGGTAATTGAGGGCAGCAGCGCGGTCAACGAGTCGGCGCTGACCGGCGAGAGCATCCCGGTGGACAAAGAGGCGGGCGACGCAGTATCAGCGGCGACCATCAACCAGTCTGGGTTTTTAAAATGTGAGGCAACGCGTGTGGGAGAGGACACTACGCTCTCGCAGATCATCCAGATGGTAAGCGACGCGGCGGCGACTAAGGCGCCGATCGCAAAGGTGGCGGACAAGGTGTCCGGCGTGTTCGTCCCGGCGGTCATCGCGATCGCGGTTGTAACGATCCTTGGCTGGCTGCTTGCCGGGGAGAGCATCGGATTCGCACTGGCGCGCGGCATTTCTGTGCTGGTGATCAGTTGCCCGTGCGCGCTGGGGCTTGCGACGCCGGTAGCGATCATGGTCGGAAACGGCATGGGCGCGAAGAACGGTATTTTGTTTAAAACAGCAGTTTCCCTGGAGGAAACCGGCAAGACGGAAATCGTGGCGCTCGACAAAACAGGGACCATCACGCTCGGCGAACCGCGTGTGACAGATATGCTGCCGGCGGAGGGCTTTACGGAAGAAGAATTGCTCACACTTGCCTGTGCGTTGGAGCAGAAAAGCGAGCATCCGCTGGCGCGCGCCGTGCTTGCGCGCGCAGAGGCGGAGGGGATGACAGCGCAGGAGGTATCTGATTTTGCGGCGCTTCCCGGAAACGGATTGACGGCGATTCTGGAGGGCAGCACCTTAACCGGCGGCAATGCGCAGTTTATCGGCGGAAAAGTGCAGATACCAGAGGATATTAAGGCGCAGGGAGAACGCCTGGCGGAGGAAGGAAAAACACCGCTGTACTTCGCAAAGGACGAGAGACTTGCGGGCATCATCGCGGTGGCGGACGTCATCAAGGAGGACAGCCCGCAGGCAATTAAAGAGCTGCAGAACATGGGCGTTCATGTGGTGATGCTGACCGGAGATAATGAGCGGACAGCGCGTGCGATCGGACGGCAGGCAGGCGTCGACGAGGTGATCGCGGGCGTGCTTCCGGACGGAAAGGAGAGCGTGATCCGCAGCCTGAAACAGAAAGGAAAGGTTGCGATGGTCGGTGACGGCATCAATGATGCTCCGGCGCTGACGCGTGCGGATATCGGGATCGCGATCGGCGCGGGCACGGACGTTGCGATCGACGCGGCGGATATCGTGCTGATGAAGAGCCGGTTAAGCGACGTTCCGGCTGCGATCCGATTAAGCAGGGCTACTCTGCGGAACATTCACGAAAATCTGTTCTGGGCATTTTTCTATAACGCGGTGGGAATCCCGCTCGCGATGGGGCTGTGGATCCCGCTGACCGGCTGGAGATTAAATCCGATGTTTGGAGCGGCGGCGATGAGCCTGTCCAGCTTCTGCGTGGTGACAAATGCGCTGCGCTTGAATCTGTTCAAAATATATGATGCAGGCAGAGATAAAAAAATCAGAAAGAAAAAAGAGAAGGAGAGTAAGACCATGGAAAAGACAATGAAAATTGAAGGAATGATGTGCGGACACTGCGAGGCGAGAGTGAAGAAGGTGCTGGAAGCATTGCCGGAGGTAGAGCAGGCGGCGGTCAGCCACCAGGAGGGAACGGCAGTCGTTACCCTGAATGCGCCGGTAGCTGACGAGCTGCTCAAAAAGACGGTCGAGGACCAGGATTACAAAGTAATTTCTATTTCATAGGTATGATACACGGAGAACTCCGGTCGTACCATGTGATAAAGCTGCTTCACCCGACATATGCCTGCAGCAGCCGGAGCGTATTTTCTGCGCCGTCGCGGTGGGAGCGCTCATAGCCGTGGGAGGCGTAGACGCCAGGACCGATCAGACCGTGTCTGGCATCGATTCCGGCAGCAAGCGCTGCGTCGGCATCGGAACCATAAAACGGATACACATCAGCAGCGTAGTCGATCCCGTGATCCTGCGCTGCTTTTATTAATGCCTTTACCACATCGTGATGATAGGGACCGCGGCTGTCCTTCACGCAGATGGACACCTGGCGCTCCGTGCATTCCAGACCATTTCCCACGCAGCCCATATCGACGGAGAGAAGCTCCGTTACGTCAGACGGGATCGAGGCGCAGCCGCCGTGCCCGACCTCCTCAAAGACTGTGGCGTGCTGCCAGACCTTTCGCGGAAGCACGACGTTTTCCTCTTTCACGTATTTTGCGTAGCCGAGTAGGATAGCAGTGCTGAGTTTATCGTCAAGGTAACGGCTCTTGATGTAGCCGGAAGCCGTGATGCGTGTGCGCGGCTGCGGGCAGACATAGCACCCGGTCATGATGCCAAGCTTTTTCACCTCATCTTTGGAGGACACCGGTTCGTCGAGTACCAGCTCCACGCTGTCAAAGGTGCGGGCGGTATCGTTGTAGGATTTGTTCACATGGATAGAGGCGTCCGCGAGCAGGATGGTTCCCTCGTATGTTTTTCCGTCCATCGCGTAGACGGTGCAGTTTTCCGCCTCGACGTTGTTGGCGTTTAAGCCTCCGATGGGCGTGAGGCGCAGACGACCGTCACTTTTTACCTCCGCGACCATTGCGCCCAGAGTATCTACGTGCGCCAGCATCATCAGCGCGCTGCCCTCTCCGCCGAGATCTGCAAGGACGCCGCCCTTTACGGTTTTCTGCGGGGAATATCCGAGACGCCGGTATTCCTCCATCAGATAATCGGTGACGGCTCCGGTAAAGCCGGAGGGACTGTCGATGGCGAGCAGCTTCTGCGTCTGCTCCAGAATATAATCTACATAATTGATCATTTTGTAAATCCTTCCTTTCTGCCCCGGACAAGTGTGCTTCATACTCGCGCGGGAAATTCGTACAGAACCCAGTTTACCATATTTTGTTAAAAAGTCAGAGAAAAAATTGCAGAAAATATGTCACCGTTTCATCAAATTTTGCATCTAATAGGTATAATAGCTATTAGAAAGCAGCGACAGACGTCATGAGAGCTGGATTATGGAGAACAGAGAATGATTGATTTAGTGAAAAAAGCACAGCGGGGAGATGCCGGGGCTTACGGGGAGCTGGTCCGAATGAATCAGGATTCTTTCTACCGGGTGGCAAGGAGCAGGCTGCATTCGGACGAGGATGCGGCGGATGCGATTCAGGAAGCGCTCCTGGCGGGGTGGGAAAAACGGGAAACCTTAAAAGAACCTGCTTTTTTTAAAACCTGGATGATTCGTATTCTGATCAACAAGTGCAATGAAATCCTTCGGAAGCAGCCGCAAACCGAGAGCCTGGATATGGTTCCGGAGCCGTACACCAGGGATATGGAGGGGAATATCATGTTTGAGGCGATGCTAAAGAATCTGAGCGAGGGAAACCGGACAGTAATGACGCTGTATTATGGTGACGAGTATACTGTCCGGGAAATCGCTCATATTCTGGACATATCGGAGGATGCGGTAAAGCAAAGGCTGGTCAGAGGAAGAAAGGAGGTCTTGAAGACTTATGAAAAATCATTATTTTGAGGAGGAAGACTGGATGCTGGAGGGCTTTCAGAATGCAAAGGCACCGGAGACGGTAAAGGATCGTGTGGAGAAAACACTGCATTATCTGGAAGAGAGCAGCAAGGCGGAGCAGGCGGGCAGGAATTTAAAACAGAGAAGAGGGAAAAAGCGCCTTACCTTCCGGAGGGCTGCTGCAATCGCTGCGGCTGCGGCTGTCTGCGTAGGTGCAGCGGCAACCGCTGCCAACCAGATTTACCGGATGCAGCTTGAAAAGGAGAAGGAATATCAGGCTAATGTGGGGATTTCCATTGATGCGGCGCTTCCGGAAGAGGTGGCGGAGGTAGAGATAAAGGTAAACTACCTTCCGAAGGGCTTCGAGCTGGATTCAAAGAAGGGAATAGACCATTATTATAAAAATCCTGAGATCGCAGATGCCGGATATATGCTGGGGACACCGCTTCTGATTGACGAGGCGGATCCGCTGACGGTACTTTTCGCAAAAGAGGCAGAGACGCTTGAGATCAACGGCCGGGAGGCTGTATACGTGAACCAGCAGAATACGGCGAACAGGGAATGGCAGGACGGAACGGTCTATCTTGTATTTGAAGATGTAAACCGCATTCTGGGTGTGACAATGTGGGGATATGCCGATAAGGACGAGCTGCTTAAGATCGCGGAAAATATCGAGCTTGTACCTACCGGAAACATGGTGGCTTCCGCAGATCTGCCCCACTGGAGCGGGTTGATCGCGCAGCAGAAGGAAGATCAGGCTGAGCTCGAGCAGCTGTCTGAATTGGAAAATGAGTCAAAGAAGATGACAGCGGACGGGGAGGCAATGAAGAACCTCCATCAGATCGGCGATATCTTTACAGTAAAAAGCTATGCAAACGGGGATATGACTGATATTACGCTGAGTGCTTCAGTGACGGACGTGCAGACAGCGGACGACCTGGCACTTCTGACGGAGGAACTCATTCCGGAGGCATGGAAGGAGCTGGTGGGAGAAGACAAAACGCTCATGCCGGTGACATTAAACTATGTCAAAGAGGGAGACGGAGTAAACACTCTGAGTGAAGTTGTGCGAACGGAGGAAAAACCGGTGAAGCTGGTGTACGTGACAGTGGAACTTACAAATACCGGGGATTCCGCTGTGGAGAATGCATACTTTTTTGGATGGATGCAGTATCTCATAGAGGAGGATGGTGTGTACCGGATGTACCGATATACGGATGATTCCTATGATTACATCACAGACGGGAACGGAACGGACGACTGGGAAATGGGCTACTATGATGCGACCGGAGTGGCAAAGGACAATAATTATATGCTGGAAATTCAGCCGCAGGAGACGAAGATCGTTCATATGGCCTGGCTGGTAACAGAAGATGATCTGGATTATATGTATCTGGATCTGAATGGGAGCGGTTTTCTCACGGAGGAGACGCTGGCGACCGGCCTGGTAAAATTGAATATACCGTAGACAAAAGATATGGTCCCGAAGAATGATGGCGATATACATCTTCTTCGGGATTTTATATACCGGAAAGAACAGAACAAAAGTTCGAAAAATGAGCTGTACTTTTTTGGATTTGTCTGTTATACTATGCTCAGAGTGATTTTTGGAGGACATGCCATGGAGCAGATGACCTTATTTGATGACAGAGAAAAAACGGTGCCGCTTGCCAGCCGTCTGCGCCCGACGCGGCTGGAGGATTTTGTGGGGCAGGAGCATCTGCTCGGCCCGGGGAAGATGCTGCGCAGGCTGATCGAAGGCGATCAGATTTCTTCGATGATCTTCTGGGGACCGCCCGGCGTTGGAAAGACAACGCTTGCCGGGATCATTGCGGCGCACACGCGGGCAAATTTTATTAATTTCAGTGCGGTCACGAGCGGCATCAAGGAGATCAAAGAAGTGATGCAACAGGCGGAAAACAGCCGCCGGATGGGTATGCGTACCGTGCTCTTTGTGGACGAGATCCATCGCTTCAACAAGGCGCAGCAGGATGCTTTTCTGCCGTTTGTCGAGAAGGGGAGTATCATACTGATCGGCGCTACCACGGAAAATCCGTCCTTTGAGGTAAACGCGGCGCTTCTGTCGCGCTGCCGGGTGTTTGTGCTGAAGGCGCTGGAGGAAAAGGATCTTGTACAGCTGCTCAAAAATGCATTGTCAAGTCCGTCCGGTTTTTTAAATTCCAACGTAAAAATGAGCGAGCGGCAGATCGCGGCGATCGCAGCGTTTGCAAACGGCGACGCGCGCACAGCGCTCAACACGCTGGAGATGGCGGTTACAAACGGCGAGATCAGTGCGGAAGGGATCACAGTCACGGACGAAGGCCTGGAGCAGTGCATCAGCCGGAAATCGCTGCTGTATGATAAAAGCGGCGAGGAGCATTACAACCTTATCTCGGCGCTGCACAAATCCATGCGCAACAGCGATCCGGACGCGGCGATCTACTGGATGTGCCGGATGCTGGAGGGCGGCGAAAATCCCTTGTATATCGCGCGCAGGCTTATCCGTTTTGCCAGTGAGGACGTCGGCATGGCGGACAGTCAGGCACTGCAGGTGGCGGTGGCAGCGTACCAGGCGTGTCACTTTCTTGGAATGCCGGAGTGCGACGTCCATCTGACGCACGCGGTCACCTACCTTGCGATGGCGTCGAAATCGAACGCGCTTTACGCGGCGTGCGAGGAATGCAAGCGCGATGTGAAGGAGCGACGGGCGGAGCCGGTTCCGCTCTGGCTGCGCAACGCTCCCACAGGGCTGATGAAAGACCTGCACTACGGGGAAGGGTATCAGTACGCGCACGATACCGAGGAGAAGCTGACGGCGATGCAGTGTCTGCCCCAATCCCTGGCGGATCGCGAATATTACTGCCCGACCATGCAGGGAGCGGAAGCGAAGGTAAAAAAACATTTAGAAGAGGTAAAGGAGTGGAAGCGACATGAGCGAGCAGCTCACGAAGGAATTATTTGATTTTATAGAAGGAAGTCCAAGCTGTTTTCATGTGGTGGAATCTATGCGCAGAAAACTGGAAGATGCGGGCTATAGGCAGCTTTTGGAGAGCGAGCCGTGGAATCTTGCGCCCGGCGGAAAGTATTATGCGGTGCGCAGCGGTTCCTCGCTGATCGCGTTTCGGATTCCGGATGCAGAAATTCGCGGTTTTCAGATCATGGCGAGCCACAGCGATTCTCCGAGCTTTAAGATTAAGGAAAATCCGGAGATGGAGGCGGAAGGGCATTACGTAAAGCTGAATGTGGAAAAGTACGGCGGCATGCTGATGGCGCCCTGGTTCGATCGACCGCTCTCGGTGGCGGGACGCCTGATGGTGCGCGAGGAAGGGCAGATTAAGGCCAAGCTTGTCAATGTAGACCGCGATCTTCTGATGATCCCCAACCTTGCCATCCACATGAATCGGGAAGCAAATGACGGCATGAAATACAATGCGCAGAAGGATCTGCTGCCGCTCTATGGGGATGAGACGGCGAAGGGCAGCTTTGCGGCGCTGATCGCAAAGAGCGCCGGGGTATCGCCGGAGGCGGTGATCGGAAGCGACCTGTTTTTATACAATCGTATGCCGGGCAGCATCTGGGGTGCGAACCGGGAATTTATTTCCATCGGAAAGCTTGACGATCTGCAGTGCGCGTTTTCTTCGCTGAAGGGATTCCTGGAGACCGGGGAGGGCGAGAGTATTCCGGTGCACTGCGTTTTTGACAACGAGGAAGTGGGCAGCGGTACCCGGCAGGGCGCGGCATCAACCTTTTTATATGACACGCTTGCAAATATCTGCGAGGCGCTCGGGAAGACGATGATGGAGTACCGCAGGATGCTGGCGTCCAGCTTTATGCTCTCGGCGGATAATGCGCAGGGCGTGCATCCCAATTACGGGGAAAAGGCGTGCCCGACCAACCGCCCGTACTTAAACGGCGGTATCGTGCTCAAATACAGCGCAAACCGGAAATACACGACGGACGGCATTGCGGCGGCGGTGTTTAAGGAAATCTGCCGCATCGCGGAGGTGCCCTGTCAAAACTATGTCAATCGTTCGGACATCCTTGGGGGCTCGACGCTCGGCAATATCTCCGGCACGCAGGTGGCGGTTGCCACGGCGGATATCGGTCTTGCACAGCTCGCGATGCACTCGCCTTACGAGACGGCGGGTATCCGTGACACCGAATACCTTGTGAAAGCGGCGAAGGTATTCTTTGAGAGCAGCGTGCAGGAAACGGGCTACGGGAGCCTGCGGCTGCGCCGCGGTAAGCACTGAGATTACAGATCATGCCCGCAGCTTGCTGCGAGGTATTTGACGAAAAACGAGGAGGAAACGGTAATGAATTTTAAAATGATTCACGAAAATTACAATGTTGCGGATCTGGAGATATCTAAGAAATTTTATGAAAAGGCACTCGGTCTTACGGAGAAGCGCCGCATTAACGGCGAGGGCTTTGTGATCGCCTATCTCGGCAATGAGCAGTCTGATTTTGAACTGGAGCTTACCTGTCTGGAGGAGCATCCGCAGAAATATGACCTGGGCGAGTGCGAGTTTCATCTGGCGTTTCGCGTGGACGATTTTGACGCGGCGCATCAGCTCCACAAGGAGATGGGCTGCATCTGCTTTGAAAACCCGGA
>CABRSG010000095.1 GCA_902473545.1 uncultured Lachnospiraceae bacterium
CATTTCCTGGGAAAACAGCATGGCGATGAGCTTTGTCACCGCCTTTGCAGAAACAGGACATACGGATCTGAACAAAAACTTTAAGGAAATATTAGCGCGCATCCGTCTCCTTAAAAATAAGCGCGTGCTGATCCTCATTGATAATATAGACCATACTGCAGCGAAGGATGAGGGAATAAAGGAGCTTTGCAATCTGCCTGCAACGATCTTTGTGACCTCCCGGGTGAGAGAGCTTCCCGGATTTACCACCTTTGAAATTAAAAGTCTCAGCGCCGAAGCCGGCAGTCTGATCTTCCGGGATCATTACGGAAAAATATTGACGAAGGAAAGCCAGGCTGCGCTTCTGCAGATGCTGGAGCATGAGGGCAGCCGGCACCCGCTGACGCTGCGCTTCTTAGGCAGAGCAGCCGGTTCCGGGAACTGGAGTCCGGAAGAGCTGAGAGATCGGTTTATGAGAAACGGCGCGCTGGCTTTCCGGGAGGAAAAGGCGGCGCCGACGCTTCCCGGACAGGTTTATGAACGCGTGTATCAGCTGGATCACTTAAGCGGGAAGGACCGGCAGATACTGGATATCTATACGAGACTGCCTTACCGCGCTTATTCCGGAAGCTTTCTGCGTAAATATTTTATGGAACGGACGGAAAGCGCGGCACAGATAGAAAGACGGCTTGGGATGCTGTGCTGGCAGGGGTTCCTTGAAAAATCGGGAGATGGATTTTCCATGCACCCCTTTATAGCGGAATGCCTGGAAAATCGCGGACCCAGGCGGAAGGAATACTTCTTTGAGCGGGTACTGGAACAGATGACGGTTCTTCTGGAGGGAACAGAGGATGCAGGTCCTGATGTTTTAACAAAGTATCTTGAGGGCGGGATGCTTGCGGATGCGTTTGCAGAGGCGCCCCGGATCGGAGAGATCTGCCGCATTTTATTGTATTATGAGAAGAAAATGCAGACCGGCAGACGCTCCCGTCGTCAGATTGGAATTTTGCTGCTGGCTATCGAAGCGGCCGGTCGGATATACGGATTTTCCGGGGATATGTTCCGGCGGCTTGCACATTTCCGCCAGAAATATCCGGATCTGCCTTTCACATGGCGGCTCCGGTGCCTGATCCTGGAGGCATATGATCTAGAAACGTCTGCAGGGGAATATGAACGGATACTCGCGGAGCATAAAGAGGATTTTGCAAATGCCGGACAGGGGAAAGAATTGGCAGTATATTTTTATGTGGCCTATATCAGGACGCTGATCCACGACGGAAAGTTTCAGAAGGCTCTCGAACAGTGTCGGGAGTTCTGGGAAAAAATGCAGAATGCTGGACTGAAATTGGAAATCTCGCGTTATATCATAAAGATTCTTCTGGAAAAGAATGATTTTGAAGAGATCCCCTGCTGGATAAAGAGGAGCGAGAGCCTTTTGCCGCCGGAGCCGGATACGGAGATGGTCAGAGAGGTTCTCATGCAAAAGGGACGCTATTATTTTTTTACAGAACAGTGGGAGATGTTCCGGAAAGCGCAGGAAGAGCTCTGCGCGGGCATTGGGGAAGCGGATATTCGCTGGCAGTATCTGTTCTTTTACTGGAAGGGAATGGCGGAGCTTACCAGAGTGCAGGACGAGAGCGCTGTTGCATCCCTGGAGGCTGCACGGGAGTACGCCCGCGCTTATTACGGGGAAAATCACACGGAGACGGCATATGTAAGCTACGCCCTGGGATTTGCTTTCTGCCGTATGGAGCAGTATGAAAAAGCTCTTTTCTATACGGAGGAAGCTCTGTCTATTTTTAAACGGTATACGGCGACAAAGGGCATGGTCCGGCGCGCAAAAAATAATATCGGTCATTTGAAAATGAAAATGAGAAAGCTTGCGGAGGCGCACGTATACCTTGCGGAAGTGTACGGGGAGCTGATCTCGGATGCAGAGAACCGCGACATACCGATCACGGCGCAGGTCTGCGATAATCTGGCACGGATCTTTCATGAGCTTGGGGATCGGGAAGAGGAACGGCGCTGGCTTACGGAGGCTGTCGGTTACATGGAGCAGGCATTTGGGGCGGAGCATGAGATGACGAGGGAGGCAAAGGAGCGGCTGCAGTTACTGAGAACGGAGTGAACAGTAACAGGCTGCAGGAGTGCCCGGAGGGATAAAAGCGTACACAAAAGACGCAGGTTTGTACACAAAAAGAACGAAGTACACGCAGACAATAGGAAAAGTGCCGGAAGTATGGTATTTATAAAGAACTGGCAGTTGGGGAAGCGTCAGCTTCGAATGCCATAAAAAGCAGGATAACAGGAGGAAAGAGAAACATGAAGAGAAACATGCTTTGCAGAAATTGCGGGCAAGAGATTCCGGAAAAGTATACGGCTTGCGTTTGGAAAAAACGAAAAAGAAACGGGATTCGCAGGGGTGTCACTCAAATCGCTGCAGTTGCAGCGGCATTTGTGACGGTATACACTGTTACCGGAGCCGGTAACTTCACACAGGCGAAAGCTTTTGATGTACCGGACAGTTTTAACTTTGATACCTCTGAACAGGAAAACGAATGCAAAACGTTTGTCATGGAGGGCGATACAGGCCGCACATATACGAAGTTTTTTTATGGAGAGGACGGAATTGTCGATACAGTTTCCGGAGCAATCACGGTGTATGATGCAGCGGCGGTGGACGTAAGCTACCTGGACGGACTCAGAGAAGACGCCGAAATTGCATCGGATTTACTGGAAGAAATGGGCGTAAGCGATGCCTCATTTGTGATAGTGACAGAGAATACGGAAAGCTATGATTACAGCGAGACGTTTGAATTTGCATCTTTGGAGGAGCATACGGACGTGGCGGAGCTGGCGGCAGCCTTTATCGGATTTGAGGCTGATAACGGCAGAATAACGATTGACAAAGCCGGGGAGGCTATGCTTGGCTTTGGCTATACCTTATTGGAGACGACCTATGACGTGCCGGATTTTTCAATGGATTCGGAGAAAGAAGAAAGCAGCGCGGAGACGGAAAACAGTATGGGAACAGAAAGCAGTGAGGAGGCGTATCCGGGAGAGTCGACCGACTGGCATGAGGGCAGCGCGGGAGTTTCGTGGATCACCTTTGATTTTCTGAACAGTAGGGTGAATCTGATCCGCGGCCACATTTACAGCACAGACATTCCGGATGGAAGCAGCTTCGTAAACGCTGCTCAGGCGGCAGAGATGCGTCTGGAGGAACTGAAAGCGGGCGGCTACATGTATCGCGAAAACTCTTCCCTGATCGTCATATCAGAGGATTTTGCATCCGGTGGATACCAGGTAGATTTTGTTTTTAGCTGCCTGGATAAAGATCCCTATGTGGCGGAGCTGGCGACGTCGCTTCTGGGAATTGAAATGGAAGCGGGAGAAATAGATTATCTTACAGCGTCGCGTACAGTGAGAGCAGGCTTTGGACTTGACGACGGAGGCGTCTGGGGATGGGAAAGCAAGGATTTTGAAATCAGATATTCGGATTCGGGCTACGATTATTGCAGGGTTGGTTTGCAGAGTGAAGAAGATTCTGCTTTTGTGTCCAGAATTACTGTGGATGTGAATCTAAATTCCAGCGTGGACGGATATGCAGATCTGGTATCCAGCTATGTGACGATGATAGAAAAGATCAGACAAAGCGATTGGTCGGAGCTTGTTTCCATCAGCACTGGGGAAGAAGAGCAGAAGGACTATTTCTGGGCGTGGCTGGATTTTGAGTGTCTGGATGAAGGAAATCCGGATGCGGCTGCACTTGTTGCGGAGTATCTGGGACTCCCTGTACAAAATGGATTCCTGCTGGCGGAGGAATGCGGGCAGTCTTTGATGGATCAGGGCTTTGATCTGACAGGACAGAATGGATGGTCGTCCGGAGAATAAGACCAGAGGAAACAAAAATTCATTGTTACAGAAAGAGAAACATGTTTTGCATTCCTGTTTTGCTTATGCTGGTTTCCGGACCTGCAGGCTTTTTTGAATTGCTTGGTTATTGCCTGCCCGGTATCGTGGGCGTCATCCTGATTTGCAAGGCAAATAAAAAAGAGAAAGAATCAAAATGAAACGGCAAGCCAGTTGGAGATGCAAAAGTAAGTAGAAGGAGGAACAGATTATAAGCAGGTTTTGTGAAAAGCTGAAAGCTGTGATGATACTTGCGGCAATGGCTGCAGCAGCATCTGTTATGGCAAACAGAAGAGCAATTTTTGACGGATTGCAGCAGACCGCAAATATACAAAACAAACAGCCGGAAGGGCTGGACGGGGAAATGTTTCCTTTTTATGCCCTGCTGCCAGACCGGGAAAAAGTTGTATATGAAGAAATATTAGCCGGTATTGAAAATGGAGAAAAGGAGATAGTTCCCTCTTATGAATAGAGATTTTTTCATGATTATCTGTGCAAAAATACAACCTATCAGTCGGGCGTATATGATCAAAACATTTACAGCGTTTTTGTTGAAAATAGAACGGTATGTTCCGGATATACGCGTGCGTTTCAATATCTGATGATGAAAAGGGGCGTTCCCTGCTATTTTTGTGTGGGTACGCTTTACAGTACGGAGGAAAGGGACTGGGTCTATCATGCATGGAATCTGATAAAAATCAATGGGAATTATTATAATTGTGATGTTACATGGGATGATTTTTATAATGAAGCAGACAAATATCCGTCTTATATAGCCTATGAGTATTTCAATACATTGGATGCGCAAATTATCTTTGAGGTTGAAAGCGGTCTTGGACGGTTAAGAACAGGAGAGGGAATGCTGCTGCCGGCGTGCGATGCTGACGATGTGAGTTATCAGGCTCTGTACGGGACAGAGTGGGAATATGATGTAATAGGTCAGTTAGGACTTGACGGTACATATATAATAGATTCTGTCGAATCGTTTTTTGATTTTCTTTATACGCAGGCGATAAACAGAGGAATTGGAAACCACTGTCTCACCTTTCTTGTAAAGGGCAGTGATACCATACAGCAGATAGAAAATCTTTCCGGTGACGAGTACCAATATAGTCTGATTTATCCGGTGGCGGATTATATCGGCAGTTCCGGCTGGTCAGGCATGAACTTTCAGTATCAATACTATCCGTTGTGTCCGTATGACGAATATTTTTATATGGAATATCAATTGGATTTTTATTAACGAATGAAGGAGGAACAAGCAGAATGTTCTGTCAGAATTGTGGAAAGCAGATTCCGGAAAATGCAAAATTTTGCAATCATTGCGGCGCAGAACAGGCCGGTAATACCGCGCAGAAGACATCTCGAAATAATACGCAGCCGCAGCAGCGTACACAGCAGGGGCAGCCGGATCAGCAGATTGATGAGAAAGCCTTTAAGAAGTATGTGACGCCATATATAGCGCGGCGGGCAAAGGACAACGGAGCTAATTCAAACGCGGTATACCGAATACTGTCTGAAATTGGAGGCTGATGAGAAAGACATTTGTGATCTGGATAACCTGAGCGCTTATATGCAGGACTATATTATGGATGTGAAGAAAGCATATAGAAGTTCTGATTACAGCAGGATATACGATGTGGCAGGATGGTTAGAATCATAGAAATTAAAAGTGTGCGCAAAAGACGTGGATTGGCGCACAAAAAGAAAAAAATACACACAGATAATAGAAAAAATGCCGAAAGTATGATATTATAAAAAAATAACAGTTGGAAAAGCGTCAGCTCCGGATTACATAAAAAGGACAGGAGGAAAAGGAAAATGAAAATGAGAGGGAATAGAAAGTGTGCGATGATGGCTGTTTTTGCAGTTGGAGCAGTAGCAGCAATGCCGTTGATGGCAAATGCGGAGATATCGCTGGAAAAGGCATATGAAGTGGCGGGGAGCGGCAGATTTGTGAACGGCTCTAACTTGTTGATTATGGAGGGCGATTCCGGTTATTATCTTACCTCTATGGATGGACAGATAAAATCAGAGGAGATTTATGGAAGAACGACGGAAAATGAGTATGGAATGATTATTGTTAAGCAGAATAACGGAGATGTTAACAATAACGGCGCATTAAATCAGAACGGTCAGGAGATAATCCCGACAAAATATGGAGACATCGAAGTGCTGAATGACGAGTGGGCGCTGGGTATTACGCTGAAGGAAGCAACCGCTGATCAGTACGATTATGAAAATCTCTGGGGTGATGAGGCTTATTACCTGATCGATACGGTGGATGTTTACCATGTGGCGGACGGGGCAGCAACCTGCCTTGCTACGCTTCCGAGAGAAAATATTATGGATACGCAGGCATATGGTTCCTATATTAACATTCAGGATCGGGCAACCGGTACTGTGGATACCTATGATGCTTCCTTTCAGAAAGTAGCTTCGGATGTCGGGGATATTTATGCAGAGCCGGAAGCAAATGTCAAACTGGTTGTTTACCGTGAGGATGGGAAGTACGGCGTGAAGGATGCACAGGGAAATATCGTGACAGAACCGTCGTTCAGTATGATTGGAGATTTCAGGTATGGGTATGCTGAGGTGTACAGCGACGATAAAAGAGGACTGATCGATGAGCAGGGCGGTGTGGTTGTCGAGCCGGTTTACGATGATATTGAGACACTGTTTTACCTGCCCTATGTGAACGAATACGGAGCAGGCTACGGCTATAATGTAAACGGCTATTTCGCTGTGATACAGGATGGAAAATTCGGATATATAGATAGTCAGGGAAATACGACCATGGAACCGAAATATTCAGAAAGCGCGGTAGAGGTGAACGGTGCTTCTGCTATTCTGACTGATCTGGAAGGAAATGAGCGGCTTCTTGCTGCGGACGGAGCAGAAACAGTGGTAGAGGGCTATGAGAGAATCGTCCCGCTGCAGAATGGAAGCGGCCTCTATTACAGAACAGAGGACGCCGAATACAACGAAGGTATGATCGACTGGCATGGCAATGAGATCATTCCGTGTGAAAATGATGACATTTTGATCTCCGGCGACGGAAAATATGTGCTTGTCGATGCTGATTACAGTGACGGTATCGTTGAGATTTATAAGCTTCCGGGTGCGGAAACAGAAGCACCGGCGGAAGAAACCGCGGGGGCAGCGGAAATGGAAGCGCCGGCGGAAGAAACCGGAGACACAGGTTCCGCTAAAGCGCTTCTGGAGAGTGCTGCGACTCTTCTTGACAATGACAGTGCCGAAATACGGACATCCGTAAAAATTCTTGTTCAGCAGGCGGCAGCCGCGATCGGTGATCAGAATGAAGCGGCGGTGATCTTGCTGGATAATGTGCTTGAGATGCTGGAAACAGAGGGAACAGATGCGGCAGGCATTAAAGGAGTTATTACGAGCGTGACTGCTCTGCTGTAAAAAGTGTTGCGGGCGTGCGCCCTATGCATCCTTCAAGGAAAGTTGTCTGCCGTGAGCAAGCTCCCGCAGAATGGGATTTGCAATGTGCAGAGAGCCGTGCGGTGAACTTCGCGGCAGAGCCGCTCAGTCACGGGCATTCGCCCTATATGTCCCATTCGTCAGATGCCCGTTTGTGCGCAAGCGCCCACGGGCACTGCCGGACGGGACATGCACGGCTCTTTTGTATCGTGAAAAGTACAAGAATTTTT
Organism: uncultured Lachnospiraceae bacterium; assembly: GCA_902473545.1. Classification (GTDB taxonomy): domain Bacteria; phylum Bacillota; class Clostridia; order Lachnospirales; family Lachnospiraceae; genus Marvinbryantia. Next base: position 7,569 of record CABRSG010000095.1, read on the forward strand.
ATTTTTTGCGCAAGGGAAAATAGACAAGTTGCCAGATTTGTGTTATGATAAATCTATATGAGAAGCTTCGGGCGCTGTCGGGCGTGCAGAGCACGGGCTTCGTGTCATATGGTACACATATGAAACAATGAATCCTTCGGGATTCAAAAAATAAGGAGGAATATCAAAAATGGCAAGAAAAATGAAAACCATGGATGGTAACCATGCTGCAGCTCATGCTTCTTATGCATACAGTGATGTGGCGGCTATCTTCCCGATCACCCCGTCATCTGTTATGGCTGAAGCTACAGACGAATGGGCAACCCAGGGCAGAAAGAACATCTTTGGCCAGGAAGTCCAGGTAACAGAGATGCAGTCTGAGGCAGGTGCAGCAGGTGCTGTTCACGGTTCCCTGTCCGCAGGTGCTCTGACAACTACCTACACAGCTTCCCAGGGACTTCTTCTGATGATCCCGAATCTGTACAAAATCGCTGGTGAGCAGCTTCCGGGTGTATTCAACGTATCTGCTCGTGCAATTGCAAGCCATGCACTTTCTATTTTCGGTGATCATTCCGACGTTTACGCATGTCGTCAGACAGGTGCAGCTATGCTGTGCGAATCTTCCGTGCAGGAAGTTATGGACCTTACACCGGTTGCACATTGTGCAGCAATTAAGGGACGTATTCCGTTCATCAACTTCTTCGATGGTTTCCGTACTTCCCACGAGATCCAGAAGATCGAGACATGGGATTACGAAGATCTGAAAGAAATGGTAGATATGGATGCTGTTGATGCATT
>CABRSG010000096.1 GCA_902473545.1 uncultured Lachnospiraceae bacterium
GACAGTATTGCAGCCACATTTGCCCGCCGGGAACGAACTTCAGCGACTACCTCTTCCACTCGGTACCAATGAACGGAACGTCCCGCAACCAGTACAACGTAGCGGCAAGCGATTTCAACAAGCTCGGGCAGGCAGCCTCCCACGGATGCATCCGCCTTTGCGTTGCCGATGCAAGGTGGATTTACTATAATTGTCCAATTGGCACAAAGGTAGTTATTTCCGACAAGGAAGCAATGCCGCTCGGAAAACCCACTGTCCAGAAAATGAAAGCAGGAACAGTCGGAAAGGATCCTACCGATATCTGGGTAAATCCGTGATATATGAAGCAGGGAGGAAGAGCATTCCGCTCTTCCTCCCGTTTTTTTATTTCCCATCTTTAACTGAAGAACTCTTCTTCTACTCTCCCAAACCGTCCATGATCAGCTTTCCAAGGCTCTCCAGAGCCTCGCCCTCGTCCGGTCCGTCGCAGGAGATCGTAATGCTGTCGTTGCACTTCACGCACGCGCTGAGCACACTGAGCACGCTCTTGGCGTTGACCCGTGTATCTGCAAAGGACAGTGTGATGGCTGATTTATATCGGATTGCCTCCGTACACAGCATTGCCGCCGGCTTCAGATGCAGTCCTGCATGATTTCTGATCACAAACGTCTGGCTTACCATAAGCTATTCCCCCGTCTGAAGCTCTACTTCCGCTTCCTGTTCTTCCTCTTCTACATTTACCACAATAGATACCTCGGCGCCCAGCTCACAGCCCTCCGGCAGCTCCACCGTTACCGGCAGAGTATAGCTGCCGGTCGCCTGGCATCCTGAAAGATCGATTTCAGCCCTGATATCCTCCACATCCATCTCGCCCAACTGCTCCTCCGTAGAGCGGATATTGATCGCAAGCTTATCTGTCGGAGAAAAGATCAGTCTCTTTCCGGCAGGCGCATTGTTCAGCGTCAGCTCAGATACCGGAAAGTCAATCGTTTTACTCCCCACCTCATCAATCGTCACCGTTACCGTCACAGCCGGGGAAACATCCGCCTCCAGCCGCACATCCTCATACTGGCTCAGCGTATTGCTCAGATCCGCCGTAAACTCTATATTTTCTGACACACCGGAAATGTCAAAGGTATCCTGCAAAGTCAGACTGTTTCCCAGCTTTTCAATTGCAGCCGCCGACGCTGTCAGGTTTACTGTGCGCGGAGAAATCGTAACGCCCGTCACCTCATAACCTGGCGCCGGTTCCCCGGTCAGATCAGCCTGCAGTGCGATCTCCCCGTAAATCCGCCAGATCTCGACCCCCACCTCCGCAAGATTATCCTTCAGAACAATGCCGTCCATATTTTTCAGCTCCAGGTTGCTCCACTGACTGTCTGTCAGCTCCGCACCATTTTTATCCTCGATGCGGATGGGAAGCTGCTGAACACTGTCCTCCGACATGTAAGTGACATCCACCGGAACCGTCACCTTTCCGATGATGCTGATCAGAGACTCAGGTCCGGCAATCCTGATGGTATCTCCTGTCAGCACCGTTGTGCTGCCCACCTCAAAGCCTTTCGCCGCATTGCCCGAAGTTGTCGCTACGATTCCAAAAGTTTCCTCTATCTTATCCTCCATCTTGATCTTCATGGAAGCCGGCTGGATACGCATATCCTCCTGTGATACCGACGGATCAGAGCATGTGATCTCCAGCGGAACCGAACCGATCGCTTCATTATAGTTCTCAAGATCCGCACGCACGGTAAAGCTTGAAGCGCTCAGCCTTGTGCGCACCGACCGCCGCGCCGTCACATAAACACTCACTTTATCTGTACCGCCAACCACCGTGTAGGTTTTATTTGCGTTTGTGATCGTGTCCTGGTTTTTGATCGTTACCGGGACATTCCGGTACACCTGCTGCTTTTCCGGATCGTTGCTGTCCATGACGACCAGCCAGATAAGGCAGGCAGCCAGGACAGAAAGCAGCTTCAGCCCCAGATTATGCGTCAGTTTATATCTCATGCTATTTGCTTCCTTTCTCTGCTTCCGCCTTTTCTCTGCGCCCGAAAATAAACTTTCCACCGCTGATCAGCTTCCGGGAATTTACCGATTTATTCTGCAGTGTAATGAGCTGCGCACGCAGAATCTCTTCGGTCACATTTCTGGTAAGCACCCCCTTCTTTGCAATGGAGATTTTACCGGTCTCCTCTGATACGATAATCGTGAGGGAATCTGTCGCCTCGCTGACGCCAACGCCGGCGCGGTGCCGCGTTCCCAGCTCCTTGCCAAGATTCTGGCTGTCCGACAGCGGCAGATAACAGGTCGCGGAAACGATCTTATCGCCTTTTATGATGACTGCTCCGTCGTGCAGCGGCGTGTTATGTTCAAAAATATTAATCAGAAGCTGGCTGGACACCACAGCGTCGATAGCAATGCCCGTGCGCTCATACTCTGCAAGCGTTTCGTTCTCCTCGATCACCATCAGCGCGCCGGTTTTCACCTTCGCCATCTCCAGCGACGCCCGCACAATTTCATTGATCGTGCGGTCACTGCAGCGCTGTACCACTTCCTTCACCGTGCCCGCCGGAATGATGTTGGAAAAGAATTCCTTCTCCCCCAGCTGTTCAAGCACCCTGCGCAGCTCCGGCTGGAAAATGACAAGCGCTGCCATGAAGATAATGTTCAGTCCTTTTTCAATGATAAACGTGAGCGTATCCATATTGAACAGATACGCCAGCGCAATAAAGAAACCTACCAGAAGCATTCCCTTCAGAAGCGTCCATGCTCTGCTCCGCTTAATCCATACTAACACGCTGTATACTAAAAAGGAAAGGATGATGATCTCTATAATATCAATGATCCCTACTGTAATAGCAGGCGCCTTCAGCCATGGAAGATGATTGCTGATCCACACCTTGATCGTATCCACCGTTTATCTCCCTTCTGCCCTGCGTTTTCTCTTCTTTCTGTGAAGCTTCTTTTTTGGCACGGCTTTTACATAGTAATAATATTCATCGTCCTCAAAACGAACGGTCTGCGTCTTTTTGTAATCCAGATGAAACAGCATTGTCTGCGCCATCCATCCGGCCAACAGCGATACCAGAATCTCCGCAAACAGCTGCAGCGCGTCCAGCGGCACGCCAAAAGCTGCCGCCCCAACGGCACGCACTGCCAGATATGCAGCACATCCTGCCGCCGACGCCACCATCCATGCATATTTTATTGCCTGGATGCGGATAAGATATACCACCAGGAGCGCCGCCGCCAGAGCCGCCGCTGTCACCAGCATCTCACGCTCAGTAATCACTGCCTGAATCAACTGCGCCGCCTTCTGTACCATTGCCTCCGCGGCCTCAGCAGCAGTCGACTGCAGATTTGCCCCGTTTTTTTCCACGATCTGTATCAGGTAATAGGAGAGCGTCCCAAATGCTGCTCCAACCGCGCCAAGCGGTCCGCCAAGCAGACCGAACAGTACTGCCGGCACGCAGCCCATTTTCAGCCCAAGTGCTAGCCCTGTCAGAAGAAGCGGCCATGCCGACTGCGGCGCCAGGCTGAAATAAACAAGCATCCCAATGATCAGGATCCCGCCTCCGACAAGCGCTGCCTCCAGGGAAATCCCGTAAAAATGCACCAGAATCAGTCCCGCAGCCACCAGGATGATGGTATTTGACGGCAAAAGCATACAGCCCGCCGCCAAGATCAGCAGAATCAGCGGATAATTGATCGCTGCCGTCTGTCCGAGCATATTGCGGATCGACAGAAAGATCAGAAAAGCTGCCGCAAATTTAAAAAGCAGCCGGATCGCCGTATCGTATTTTCCATAAAACCTGCCGAGCGCCTCCCGTACGGTAAGCAAAAATCTCATACTATTCTCCTCCTGCGCGCGTCGCTCTTTGCCTCATCGTCCTCACGGTACGCTTTTTCGAGCTGCTTCAGAAGCTCCCGATACTGATATAGATCCTGTTTTGCCCGCGCATAGCGCAGCGTCTGGATCGCATAGGTGAGTACCAGAAAAACGCTCAGCACTACGGCATAAAGGAATAAGATCCGCGCACCGAGCGCCGTCACATCAATCTGTGTTATATCTACGATTAAAGTCTCCGCGTTATATAATACCCATCCCGCCAGTCCAAGCAGGAATGCCAGAGTAATGCGCAGTCCGTTCTTTATCATATGACGCCCGATATAATCTCCCCGAAAATACCCCTGCACACCTTCCAGCTGTTCTTTATGCTGCTCCTCAAAGAGCGCAAGCTTTGTCATTAAATAAATCCGTTTTTCATCCGGCATGTCATACCAGCCCCTCATTTTTGCGTGTGTTTCTAGTATAACATGAAAAACCTTCTTTGCAAACACCCTAAAGCAACCTGTTTTCAGGAATTTTCCGGAACCGTTACTGTTCACTCCGTTCACAGCAGCCTTCGCAAATCCATTTAAAATTCGCTTCGCGAATGGGATCTGCTCACACTTGAATCACGTTCTCACGCCTCAAACAGCAAGTGTTTGATGCTGGCGTGAATGGAACTGCACAGATTGCCACAAAATATACACATTTTACACCGGCATTCTTCAGCACGGCAGCCGCCTCATGCACCGTGCTGCCCGTTGTGTAAATGTCATCCACAAGAAGGACACGCTCCCAGGGCAGGTAACGCTTGGCCCCGCACGGGATTTCCTGCAGGCCGCCCTCCCGCCTGCCGCTGTGCGTATATTTCTCTGCTGCCGCAAATGCTCCCTTCAGATTGCTTTGCCTCGCACGATAATCCAGTTCCTTCTGGCTGGAGGTTTTCCGCACCTTTTTCAGCACGTCGCACCGCACCTGTATCCCCAAAATTCCGCCAAGCTCCTTTGCCAGTATTTCCGCCTGATTGTAGCCGCGCTTTCTGCGCGCCGCCGGATGCATAGGAATCGGGATCATCACCTGAGGCTGCCATGTCTTCACTGCTTCCTCCAGATGTTCCGCGATTTCCTGCGCGTAATATTCCAGATATTCCCGTTTGTTATGATATTTCACCGCATGGAGCGATTCTCTCACCGCATCGGTATAAAGATAAAGCGCACGCCCCTGCGTGTAAGCATGCCTCTGCGTGCGGCACGCAGGACAATATTCCGCATCCGGATCCGCCAGCGGACGCCCGCAGCAGAAGCAGACAGCTCCCCGGATATAGGGCAGCTTTTTTCTGCACTCCCCACAGATGCCTGCGGACAGCCGCCCGCAGATAGCGCATCGGCGCGGCAGGAGCAGATCGAGCGCCGCAGCTCCACGTCTCTAAAAATTCCCGTTCATTTATCCGACACAGCAACACGTCTGTCGTTTTCCGTATTTTCATTTAGCATCCTGTTTACAGATCCTCTCCCGGCAGGATAATAATCTGTATAGTGTTCCGGCTCTTCAGATCGTTTTCGCTGAAACTCCACTTTCCTGAAAGCGCAGGCGCTACATTTCATTCCACTCGCAGATACGCTCCTTAAGCGTCGAATAGCGCTTTTGTTCGAAACGGTTGTCGATCATCTGATAGAACACATCGGCAGAGCCGACCAGCGTCACGCATTTGCGCGCCCTTGTCACCGCCGTGTACAGAAGGTTACGGTTCATCAGCATCCGCGGTCCGGCGAGAAGCGGGATCACAACCGCAGGATACTCGCTTCCCTGCGACTTGTGGATGGTGACGGCATACGCAAGCTCCAGCTCCTCTAACTGCTTAAAGGAGTAATCCACAAAACGACCCTCGTCGAACTCCACCGTCAGCAGCTCCGCATATGTATTGATCTCCCGGACAATGCCCATGTCACCGTTAAAGATACCGACGCCCTTTTCTACCGCGATGCCGTATTTTCCGCGCACCTCCCACTCCGCCTGGTAATTGTTTTTGATCTGCATCACCTTGTCGCCCTCGCGGAAAATGCCGCCTGCATGCTCCCGCTCCCGCTTATCGGGCGCGGGCGGATTAAGGTATTGCTGCAGGATCGTATTCAGCCGTTCCACGCCCAACAGCCCCTTGCGCATCGGCGTGAGCACCTGGATATCGTAAGGCTTCGCCTCCACGTATTTCGGAAGCTTCTGCTGCACCAGCGCCAGCACCACACGGATAATGATATTCGCCTCATCGCGCTTTAAGAAGAAAAAATCCCGGCTTTTATTGTCAAGCACAACATGCTCTCCGCTGTTGATCTTGTGCGCGTTCACTACGATATCGCTCTCGCTCGCCTGGCGGAAGATTTTCGTCAGCCGCACGACCGGAAAGCACTCCGATTCGATAATATCCTTCAGAACACAACCCGGTCCCACCGAAGGAAGCTGGTTGACGTCACCCACCATGATCAGCCGCGTGCCTGGCGTGACTGCACTCAGCAGCGCGTGCATCAGAAAAATATCCACCATCGACATCTCGTCGATAATGATGACGTCCGCCTCCAGCGGATTCTGCATATTCCGCTCAAAATGAATAGGCGCCGAAGACTCCTCCATCGCGCCCGAAACCTCCAGCAGCCGGTGGATCGTCTGCGCCTCGCAGCCGGTCGCCTCCGTCATGCGCTTTGCCGCTCTTCCGGTCGGCGCTGCCAGCAGGATCTCCAGTCCCTCGGAGGCAAAATAGTGAATCAGCGCGTTGATCGTCGTCGTTTTTCCGGTACCCGGTCCGCCCGTGATCACGAGTAGCCCGTGGCTCACTGCCGCTGACGCCGCTTCCTTTTGCAGCTCCTCCAGCTTCGTTCCGGTTTCCTGCTCGATCTGCGCCAGACGCCGCTGGACAGCCTCCCCGGAAATCTCCGCGGAAATGTTCAGGTCATGCAGCATCTTCGCTGTATTCAGCTCCAGATAATAATTAGAAGCGCTGTAAATTCCCGGAACCCGTTCCTCTTCCCCGCTTCTGTCTGTATTTCCGGTCAGTACCTCTTTTATAATGATCTTCCGCTCAATCGCAAGGTCGGGCAGAAAGTGCTCCATCGTCTCCAGAGAGACGCCAAGAAGCTCCGAAGCGCGGCGCATCAGCTCCGGCTGCGGCAGATAAACGTGTCCCTCCGTCATCGCCTGCGCCAGCACATACAGAAGCCCGCTTTTTATACGAAAATCAGAGTCGGTATGAATACCCACTCTGGATGCGATTTCGTCGGCAGCCCGAAAGCCGACGCCGTTTATGTCATCCGCCAGCTTATAGGGGTTTTCCCGCACGATCTGATAAAGCGATGCCCCGTACTGATTGTAGATTTTCATGGCAAGCGCCGTGGAAATGCCATACTGCTGCAGAAAAAGCATCGCCTTGCGCATATCGCGCTTTTCCTCTAGCTGCTGTGCGATTTCCCGCGCCTTGCGCTCGCTGATGCCCTTGATCTCCGCAAGCCGCTCCGGCTCCTCCTCGATGATGCGGAAGGTATCGCCCTTAAAGCGGCGCACGATCCGCGCGGCAAGCGCCATCCCGACGCCCTTCACCGCTCCCGAGCCAAGGTAACGCTCAATGGAAAGCTCGTCCTCCGGCGTTTTATATTCATAAGAGGCTATCTGAAACTGCCTGCCGTAGGTACTGTGCTCCGTATAGCTGCCCTCCGCCTCGATCAGCTCCCCCTCGCTGACAAACTGCAGCGTCCCGACGCAGGTTACCTCCTCTCCCTCGCAGATCAGAACCAGCACCGTATAACCATTGTCCTCATTGCGGTATATGATATGATCCACATATCCAGAAACCTTTTCCATTCCTTTGTTCCATTCACTTCCTTTATTTTTTCCGGCGCACCTGCTGTCCAATGTCTGATGAGCGCTCCCCGGCATGTCCTGTCCATCACTCTGAATGCCGCCTTCCGGCGCTACTCAATCCTCTCTGCGCACGCGTCCGGAGATGATCTCCGGATAGCGTCCAACCCCGATCGCCACCGCCGAGATCGGGTCTTCCGCTGTGACGGTATTGATGCCGGTCTTTTCCTCGATCAGCTCCTCCATGCCATCCAGCAGACAGCCGCCGCCTGTCAGCACAATGCCGCGCTCCACAATATCCGCCGCAAGCTCCGGCGGCGTTTTCTCCAGCACGCTGTGTACCGCCTCCGTAATCTGCGCAAGCGGCTCCTGCAGTGCCAGGCGGATATCCTCCGAACTGATGCGTACGGTCTTGGGCAGACCGGTCGTCAGGTCGCGTCCTTTTACTTCCATTATTTTCTGCTGCGCACGTTCTACTGCCGTGCCCACATGGATCTTAATGTCTTCTGCAAGCCGCTCTCCGACAATCAGATTATGCGCCGTGCGCGCATAGTGGACAATCGCATTGTCAAAATCGTCTCCTGCCACCTTCAGCGTAGTATCTACCACGATTCCGT
>CABRSG010000097.1 GCA_902473545.1 uncultured Lachnospiraceae bacterium
CCCCGCCGTATCGCGTCCGCCTGGATTTCATCATACTGCATATGTACCTTTTTCTCAATATGTGACACGTCGATGGAGAGATCGGGGTTGCCGCTCTGCTCCCGCGCCTGCATAAGCTGCGTCCATAGCCGGTCCTGCGCCGGAGACTCCCGGAGCCTCTTTAATTTTGCCGCCGTGCCAACCTCCGCATAGTAAAACGGCGGCAGGTAGATTGCTTCGTCGGATTCCGCCTGCGTATTTTTCTCCCGGATGACGTCCTTATCCGCGATCATCTGATCCAGCGTCATGACAATACTGCTCTCCTCTGCTTCCAGAAGCTGCACTGCCTTCTGTATCAACTGGTTCTTCCGGGCATACACATGCCCCTCATCTGCCAGATTGCTCAATGTGTACAGAATCCCGCTGCGCAGGCGCACAAAGGACTCCTTTGAAAAGCCCAGCTTTTCGGCAATGCTGTCCGCTGTCTTAAAACCGATCCCCCAGATATCGTCCGCCAGGCGAAACGGATTTTCCTTTACTTTCCCGATGCTTTCATTCCCGTACTGCCGGTAGATTTTTGCAGCAAATGAAGTGTTCACGCCGTGATCCTGCAAGAACAGCATGACATTTTTAATCTCTTTCTGCCGCTCCCAGCTCTCCCTGATCTGCAGAATCCGTTTTGCCCCGATTCCCTGCACCTCGCTTAAACGGTCGATTTCCAGCTCGATGACGTCGAGCGTGTCCGTGCCGAATTTCTGGACGATGCGCTGCGCGAACCGCGGACCAACGCCCTTGATCAGACCGGAGCCTAAATATTTTTCAATCCCATAGACGGTCGCGGGCAGCGTCTCCTCCCAGGTTTCCGCCGCGAACTGCCTCCCGTATCGGCTGTCCACCTTCCAGTTGCCGTCGATCAGCAGTACCGACCCGACATTCACATCCAGAAGACTTCCAACCACCGTCACAAGGTCGCTGTTGTTTTTGACAGCACACTTCAAAACCGTGTAGCCGTTTTCCGGGTTCTGATAAGTAATGCGTTCCACCACGCAGCGAAGCTTTACCGTGTGATGCGTGCTGCCAGCCTGTCCCGCCTGCGCTCCGCCTTTACGCTGACGGTCATCCATCCGCAGACCATTTCCTTGTTCGGCCCGCTGCTTTCTCACCTCTTCTGCTCTTCGCTCTTCCTCCGCCAGCCGTTCATACACCTTCTGGTTCATGCGGCAGTCATTCAGCGCGCGATGCGCGCCCTCCGCGGAAAACCCATAATGCTCTGCCAGGTCGACCAGCCTGTGATGTGAAAGCTGCGGCAGCGCTTTTCTCGCCAGAATTAAGGTGTCTGTATAATCATTGTCCGGCACCTTTTGAAAATATTTCTGCGCATCCCGATACAGAAACTTCATATCAAAGCTGCTGATATTGTGTCCCACCAGGACCATATCTCCGGCAAATTGAAAAAAGTCTCCAAGAACGTCAGAAAACCCTGGCGCTCCGGCGACCATTTCATCTGTGATCCCGTTCACCCGGCTGGCTCCGGGCGGAATCCTGCGTCCCGGGTTTACCAGCGTGCTGAACTCTCCCGTCACTTTACCATTTTTCACTTTTACTGCAGAAATCTCAATTACCTCATCATATTTCGATGAGATTCCGGTAGTTTCCAGATCGAACACTACATAATCCGAAACATATTGATTTATCAGCTTTCCTCTTTCGCTTCCTAACACGGCGTTATCTCCTCTGTCTGGCAGGCTGTTTTAACGATATCATATCACACACCAAACAGATATGTAAAGAATGGATAGCTTTTACTTATCCGTTAAAATAGCGGACCTCCTGCGCAGCACCGCAAAGGCGATCGCGCAGACAATCACAGACAGCAGCGAGCCGCCGGGCGCCGCCATTCCCATCGGGTAGAGTGTGTCGACAAAATATTTTGACGCCAGGAACGCACCCGGAACGCGCACGAGCAGAATGGACAGCACGTTATGTAAAAACGAAATTCCCGACAGCCCGTAAGCACAGAAATAACCGCTGAAGCTGAAGTGCACGCCTGCGAACATACTGTCCCAGATGTACGACCGCAGATACTGGTCGCCCAGCCGGATTACCTCTGCGTCCTCCGTAAACAGCCCCACAATGCCGCTGCCGGTAAACTGCACGATAACCGATACCGCCAGCCCAAAGCCTGCCGCCATCAAAATGGCATAGCGCAGCGTCGCCGCCGCCCGGTCACGCCTGCCCGCCCCGATATTCTGTGCGGAGAGCGCGGATACCGTCGATAGCATGGTGGACGGAACCAGGAACACCACGCCGATAAATTTCTCTACGATACCGACTGCTGCAGCATCGTTTAAGCCCCTGCGGTTGGCGATAACGGTGATAACGATAAACGAAATCTGGATAAAGCCGTCCTGCAGCGCAACGGGGATACCTATTTTCAATATCTGTCCCATGGTCGCTGCCTGCGGCTTAAAATCCTCTTTTCGCAGCGCGATGCCGGTCTTTTTCTTCAGAATGACCGTCAGCGCCACGATCACGCTGATTGTCTGCGCCAGTGTTGTGCCGAGCGCTGCCCCTGCCGGTCCCAGATGAAGCGCCCCGATAAAGAGATAATCGAGCGCAATATTCGCCGCACACGCAACGGCAATAAAATACATAGGGCTTTTGGAATCCCCCAGCCCCCGGAAAATCGAGCTGATGATATTATACGCGGTAATAAACGGAATCCCAATAAAGCAGATCGTCAGATAAAGGCTCGTCCCGGAAACAGCCTCCGCCGGTGTGGACATCACCGCCACGATCGGCTTTACCAGAATGAGCAGCAGCACCGTCAGAGCGATGGACACCCCCATAAACAGAGTGACGGTATTTCCGACCGTGAGCGCCGCCTGCTTAGACTGCTTGGCGCCGACCGCCTTCCCGATCGTCACGGTAGCGCCCATTGCCAGCCCAACGATCATCACCGTCAGCATGTGCATGACCTGGCTTCCCACTGAAACGGACGTAATGCTGTCCACACCGTTAAACTGCCCGATGATAAACAGATCCGCCATCCCGTATAGAGTCTGTAAAAAATAAGATAACAGATAGGGTAATGAAAAGAAGGCAATGTTTTTAAACACACTGCCCGTCGTTAGATTTTTTTCCATATTTTTTGTCTGCCGCCGGCCTTTGCCGTGCAGACACACCGCTCCTTCCCTTTTCCATCACAAAGATGAAAGTATTTCGGAGCTTATTATAAACTTAATAATAGTTGTAGAGTCAAGTATCATTTCCAGGTAATTTTTCAGATTTCCCGCACCGACTGCGCTTCCACAAGCTCCCCGTCAAATACGATGTGCCGGTTCTTACTCTTCTTGCGGATCAGCTCCAGCAGCGTCCGGATCGTGGCTTCCGCCATCTCTTCCATCGGCTGGCGCAGTGTCGTGATCGACGGGTTATAAAATTGGGCAATATCCAGACCGTCAAAACCAGTCACCGAATAATCCTCCGGCACAGACTTGCCGCTCTCAAATATGGCCTTGCATGCGCCGACTGCCATCTGATCCGAGATCGCATAGATCGCCGTGAATTCCTCGCCGGCCTTCAGCAGCTCTTTTGCCATCTCATAGCCATTCTCCATCGTGTAAGAGCCGATTTCCTGGTTCATGTATTTCACGAGCGACGGGTTGGCTGCAATGCCGTGCTTTTTAAGCGCCTGATAATAGCCCTCCAGACGGAGGCGCCCAATACTTTCGTCATCCTCCGTGGAGGCGAGGATCGCGATCTTTTCGTGTCCCTTTGAGATCAGGTAGTCCACAATCTTACCGCTCTCCTTCACATCATCCACGGAAACGGACGCGTACTTCTTCTTGTTTTCATCCTCCAGCAGACCGATCGTACTTAAAACAAACGGTACGGAGATCTGCCTGAGCTTATCCTCCGAGTGGGAGAAATAGCCGCCCAGGAATACAATACCCCGCAGGCGCTTTTCTTTTTCAAGCTGGATCGCCACATCCACCTCATCCTGCCAGTCGTCGACATGCTGGAGCACCAGAGAATACTTTTCTTTCTGTGCCTCGGCCTCAAAAATCCGGATCATACGATTAAACAGAGGATTGCTGATACCCTTTACCAGCACGGCGATGGTTCTTGCGTCGGTCCGTTTTAGATTCCTTGCGCTGTTGTTCGGAACGTAATTATGCTCCGCAATCGTTCGCATGATCATTTCCTTTGTCTCCTGATTAATATCCGGATGATTGTTGATCGCACGCGAGACTGTACTCACGCCCACTCCGCACATCCGCGCAATATCTTTAATCGTAACGCTTTCCATCTATCTTTCCCTCATTTCCTCTGCCGCAGTGTATCTTTCGTGTATCCGCTGTTCCTTCCGCACAGTCTGTTCGGAAAGGAACCCTATTTACTCTAACATCTGCCGTACAGTTCTGTCAATTCCCGAATTTTCTTTTCTATTTCCTCCGTCAGTACATTTTTCTTCATTCTCCAGATCCAGTTTCCGCCAAGCTTTGACGGCGTGTTGATGCGCGCCGCGTCGTCCAGCCCCAGATAATCCTGGATCGGAATGATCGCCGTATCTGCAACGCTCGCCAGCACGGTGCGGATCATTTTCCAGTGGATCTCGTTCTCATCTTCTCTTTTCAGATCCAGATAGCGCACCGCCATCCGGTAATCCTCCTCCGGCAGAGAGCGGAACCATCCGACCACCGTCTGATTGTCATGCGTGCCGGTATATGCCACGCAATTCTGCGTGTAGGTATATGGCAGATAGTTGCTCTCCTCCCTGGAATCAAAGGCAAATTCCAGGACTTTCATTCCCGGATAACCGGTGTCCCGCACGAATCTGATCACGCTGTCCGTCAGAAAGCCCAGATCCTCCGCAATGATCCTTGTCTCGCCAAGCTCCTTTTGCAATGCATGAAAGAGCGCGATTCCCGGTCCCTTCGCCCAGTGACCGCCCTGCGCCGTATCCTGCCCGTAGGGGATGGAGAAATACTCGTCAAATCCCCGGAAATGGTCTACGCGGACGATATCATACAGCCGGAAGCATCTGCGCATACGCTTTATCCACCACGCGTACCCCGTCTTCTCATGGTATTCCCAGTCATAAAGCGGATTTCCCCAGACCTGCCCGGTTGCCGAAAAACCATCCGGCGGACATCCGGCGATCGCAGACGGCGTTCCGTTTTCGTCAAACTGGAAGAGCGCCGGCTCAGACCAGGTATCCGCACTGTCAAACGCCACATAAATAGGGATATCCCCGATGATCTCTACCCCATGGCTGTTTGCATATTTCTTCAGCCGGTACCATTGCTTCTGAAAATAAAACTGCTGGAATCGATAGAAATCTATTTCCTCCGCCAGAAGCTCCCGAAAGCGCTCCATCGCCTCCGGTCTGCGCAGACGGATATCCTCATCCCACTCGGCGAAGCTTTTTCCGCCGAACCGGTCTTTTACCGCCATGAACAGGCAGTAATCCTCCAGCCACTCCTTATTTTCCTCCAGAAAGTCCTGGTATTCCGGCTTTTCTGTAAGACTGCTTCTTTCATATGCTTTTCTTAAAATGTCAAACCGTGTTTCATATAATTTCTGATAATCAATATACTGCCCGTCTTCCTGCGCGTCGATAGCCTCACATTCCTCCTTTGACAGAAGCCCCTCTTCTGCCAGCTGATCCAGATCGATAAAATATGGATTTCCTGCAAAGGTGGAGAAGGACTGGTACGGGGAATCCCCGTACCCTGTAGGCCCAAGCGGAAGGATCTGCCAGTATCTCTGACCTGCTCTCTCTAAAAAATCCACGAAATCATACGCACATCGGGAAAATGTACCGATCCCATATCCGGAAGGCAGGCTGGCGATCGGTAAAAGTATACCGCTTGCTCTTTTCATATTCACCCTCCCTGTCCGCCGGCAAAGGCAGGCATCAGCCTTTTACCGCGCCGGCAACAACACCTTCAATAATATACTTCTGACATGCCATATAGAAAACGATGATCGGAATAATGCTCAGTACCAGAACGCCCATCATTGCTCCCATATCCACCGAGCCGTAGCCGCCCTTTAAATACTGCACCGCGATCGGGATTGTTTTATATTTTCTGATATCCAGTACCAGATACGGCAGCAGATAGTCGTTCCCGATCCACATTGCCTGCAGAATCGCCACCGTAATGCAGGTGGGCTTTAAAATAGGCATAACTACTTTGAAAAAGGTCTGGATCGGCGTGCATCCGTCGATCATGGCCGCTTCCTCGATCTCAAGCGGGATCGATTTTACGAAGCCGGTAAACATAAATACCGCAAGCCCTGCTCCGAATCCCAGATACACCACAATAATGCCGACCGGGTTGCTCAAATGCAGGATATTAGCGATCTTTGACAGTGTAAACATTACCATCTGGAACGGCACGATCATCGAGAACAGGCACAGATAATAAATAGTGGACGTCACCTTGTTCTTTACCCTGCTGACATACCATGCGCACATGGAGGTGCAGAGGATAATCGCCGCCACGGAAAATACCGTGATAAACAGGGACCAGCCAAACGCCTGAACGAACCCGGTCTTCTCGATACCGTTTATATAGTTGTCGATACCCACAAACATTTTATCCACCGGGATCGCAAACGGATCTCTGCTGATATATGCTTTTTTCTTAAACGAATTAATCACAACCAATGCGATCGGGTACACGTAAAAAATACTGAGGATCGTAAAAAATACGGTTAATAATCCGCTGTGCTTTGCTTTTCTCGCGTCCATTACTGCTGCACCTCCTTCGATCTCGTAAGCAGATTCTGCGCGATCGCGATTACCGCAACCAGAATAAAGAACAATACTGCCTTCGCCTGGCCAACGCCTTCATATCCGGCACGTCCGTAGAACGTGTTGAAGATATTCAGGGCAAGCATTTCCGACATCTTGGAAGGTTCTCCGTTGGTCAGAGCCAGGTTCTGGTCAAACAGCTTGAAGCCGTTGGTCAGCGTCAGGAAGGTACAGATTGTAATGGACGGCATTACCATCGGAATCGTTACCTTAAACAATACCTGACGGGAATTTGCGCCGTCGATCTTCGCCGCCTCTATAAGCTCCGGCGGAATATTCTGGATACCGGAAATATAAATAATCATCATATAACCGATCTGCTGCCAGCACATCAGGATAACCAGTCCCCAGAATCCAAAGCTGGAGGAATAGGTCAGTGTGCGGCTAAACTGCATCAGAATACCGTTCAGCAGAAGCTGCCAGATATAACCAAGAATGATGCCGCCGATCAGGTTCGGCATAAAGAATACTGTTCTGAAAATGTTGGTTCCTCTGATCTTTTTCGTCAGCAGCATTGCCACCGCAAATGCCAGGACGTTGATCAGAATCACGGATACCACGGTAAACGCCGCCGTATACCAGAGAGAATGCAGGAACGGATCCGTCGGATCCCCGAATATTTTCAGATAGTTGCTGATGCCGATGAATTTCGCATCGGTAACGGTGGTAAACTTACAGAATGATAAATAGATACCCATCACAAACGGGGCAATAAATCCAATCGTGAACGCCAACATGGTCGGAAGCACAAACACCGGCCAATATCTCTTAATTGCCTTATCCATACTCTGCTCCTTATTTTATAAAAGAGCGAGCGAAGCATCGCTCACCCTTTTGTTCAAATTCTGACTGTTTCTCTTATTTCTGCTGTAATCAGCCTTCGTTTGCTGCTGCGTACTCAGTAGCCCATCCGTCTACAAATGCACTTACCACGCCGTCCCATTCGCCGGTGCCCTGTGCGTACTCAAGAAGTGCGCTGCCGACGCCGTTCTTCCAGTTCTCAGACGGCATTGTTGTGAAGCACCATGCTACTGCGGTATGTCCTGCTGCGATGTCCTCGTTTGCCGCTGCAACAAGCGGATTAGCCGGAGCATATTCATCGCCGATAGAGGAGAACGGAGTTACAAAGCCCATATCCTGTGTCAGAGCGGTCTTACCGGTCTCGCTTGTTACTACCCAGTTCAGGAAATCAAGCGTTGCCTGGATATCTGCTTCAGACGCTTTGCTGTTTACGCACCAGTAGTTCTCAGAACCTGTGCAGAGTCCCTGATTCTCTTCGCCTTCTGCGCCAATGTAGATCGGCATCATGCCAAGATCCTCGTCTGCTACTTCATTGCCCTGGATATCGCCGTATGCCCAGGTACCGTTCTGATAGAATACTGCCTCGCCTAATGCAAATTCAGAAGCTGCATCCTCGCCAG
>CABRSG010000098.1 GCA_902473545.1 uncultured Lachnospiraceae bacterium
CTTACCAATGCTTTCCGGAATCCAGTTGATGGTATTATTGTTGCGGATCAGATCATCCTTCACCGCTGTCATTTTAATAAACCAGGACTCGCGCGCATAGTAAATAAGCGGCGTATCGCAGCGCCAGCAGTGCGGGTAGCTGTGCTCAAATTTCGGCGCATCAAACAGAAGCCCTCTTTCATCCAGATCCTTCAGCACAAGCGGATCCGCTTTCTTCACAAAGATGCCTCCGAACGGCGTATCCTCCGTAAGATTGCCCTTACCGTCTACGAGCTGTACGAACGGGAAATCGTATTTGCGTCCCACTTTTGCGTCGTCTTCACCAAATGCCGGTGCAATATGAACGACGCCGGTACCGTCGGTCAGCGTAACATAGCTGTCGCATGTCACATAAAAAGCCTTCTTATGCTGCTTCTGTGCATGTACGGCAGCACAGTCATAAAGCGGCTCATACTCTTTATATTCCAGATCTGTTCCCACGTAAGTTTCCAGGACATCATAATTGTCCTCACCGAGTACTTTGTCACACAGCGCATGTGCCATGTAATATACACGGCCATCCTCTTTCATTTTTACTTTTACGTATTCCTCTGCCGGATTTACGCAAAGACCAAGATTGGAGGGCAGCGTCCACGGTGTGGTGGTCCATGCCAGAATATAAGCATCCTCAGCCTTCACCTTGAAACGTACGATCGCGGAACGCTCTTTTACATCCTTATAGCCCTGCGCCACCTCCTGCGCGGAAAGCGGGGTGCCGCAGCGCGGGCAGTACGGCACGATCTTAAAGCCCTTGTACAGAAGTCCCTTATCCCAGATCTGTTTCAGCGCCCACCATTCGGATTCAATGTAGTCGTCGTGATATGTGACATACGGATGCTCCATATCCGCCCAGAAACCAACGGTACCGGAGAAATCCTCCCACATGCCCTTATATTTCCAGACGCTCTCCTTACATTTGTCGACAAACGGCACCAGACCGTACTCCTCGATCTGGTCTTTGCCATCCAGACCAAGCAGCTTTTCCACTTCCAGCTCTACCGGCAGACCATGCGTATCCCAGCCCGCTTTACGCGGAACCATGTAGCCCTTCATGGTACGGTAACGCGGGATCATATCCTTGATAACACGGGTCAGCACATGACCGATGTGCGGCTTTCCGTTTGCTGTCGGCGGTCCGTCGTAAAAAGTATACGTCGGTCCTTCCTTGCGATTTTCCATACTTTTTTCGAAGATGTGGTTCTCTTTCCAGAATTTTTCCACATTCTTCTCGCGCTCCACAAAATTTAAATTTGTTGAGACTTTGTCGTACATAATTGCTCTCCTTTCTTTTCTGAGGCGGCTGCGCTCCTTTGCTTCGCAGGAACTGCTTTCCCGCAAAGCATTTGTTTCACCGGAATTTCCCGCGAAATAAAAAGCCCCCGTCCGTAAAAGGACGAGGGTCTCGCTGTACCACCTGTTACATCATACTGCCATACGCATCACTGTCTGCCCGCTGCAGACAATCACTGATATGTGTTCCCTTTAACGGCGGAAAACCGTCGGAATCTACTCACACCGCCGGCGCTTTCGGCTCCGCTGCTCAGAAGCGATCTTCCATCTGTATTACTTGCGCCGGGCTTGCACCCTCCCCGGCTCGCTGTGGCGTTCGCGGCAGATGTACTGTCTTCGTCGTAGCATGTAAAATATTCGCAACTATAATACCGTAAGAATCCTTTAAAGTCAAGAGGTCTGTCGCTCTTTTATGTATTCTTCCAGAAAATCGATCGTCTTTTCGATGCCAAGCCTGCTGCTGTTGATGGAAAAATCGTAGTTTCTGGAATCGCCCCACTTGCCCGCACAGTGATAATTATGATAGCGCTTGCGATACCAGTCCGCCTTTTTCATCTTCTGCCGCGCAGCATCTCTTCCCAGATGATACCGCTCCATGACGCGCTTCGTCTTGCACTCCTCGTCTCCCAGGACGAAAATGGAGACCAGTCCCGGAAACGATTTCAGCTTCGTCTCCGCGCAGCGCCCGACAACCACAAAAGATTTTCCCTCCCCGGCAAGCTTCTGTAAATATTCGAACTGCATGTCCGCCACATGGTCCTCCATAGAGGTAGAATGTCCGCGCACCTTTCTGGAAAACAGTTTGATTTTGTGCTTCTCATCGTACATTTTCAGGCTTTGCCCGTCTACATTTTTGCCCTCTGCGATCTCATCCAGAAGATTGTGGTCGTAAAGCGGCAGCCCGAAGCGCTCTGCGAGCGCCTCGGCGATCACATGTCCGCCGCTGCCAAACTCACGCCCCACAGAAATAATTAATTGTTCACCCATAAGCTTCTTCCCCCTGTTGTCTTAACTCTCCCCGCGGACGTCTTTGTCCCGAAAATCTCTGGATTCCGGAAACAAAAACGGCGCCGCGAGGCGCCGTTTCCTGGCTTGTCCGTCGCGGCTCTCCCGCTACGGCTCGTTCTTTTGTATTATATCACATTTCTTCTATAATTGCAGCTTTGTTCGAATAAATTTTTCCAGCATATCGGCTGTTTTTTCCAGACCAAGACGGCTGCTGTTGACAGACAGGTCATAATTTCTGGAATCGCCCCACTGTCCCGTGCAGAAATAATTGTGATAATACTTCCGCTCCCAGTCCTCTTTTTTACACATCTGCAGCGCTTCCTTCTCGGAAAGCCCGTATTTTTCCATGACGCGCTTTACCTTGCACTGCTTATCGCCCAGAACGAAGATCGTCACCAGACCGGGATTTCCTTTTAAAATTTCCTCCGCGCAGCGCCCGACAACCACAAAGGATCTTCCCTCCTGCGCCATCTGCCGCAGATAATCAAACTGCATCTGCGCCACGTGCTCCTGGATGGAGTTGGAATGACCGCGCACGGTCCGCGAAAACAGCCGCGATTTCGGCTTTTCGTCGTATTTCTTCAGTTCCTCGTGCGCAATGTCCTTTTCCTCCGCAATGTGCTCCAGAAGATTGTAGTCATAAAGCGGCAGCGCAAACCTGCGCGCCAGATCCTCGGCGATCACATGACCGCCGCTGCCAAATTCACGTCCAACGGAAATGATCAATTGTTTATCCATGCTCTTCACCTCCTAAAAATAACGCAGATAAATGCATGCCATCGAAATCAGCACCACAAGGATCGTGGCGGGCGCCATATACCGGCAATATTTGCCCCATCCGATCATGTGACCGTTTTTCGCTGCCACAGAGATGCCGACTACATTTGCGGAAGCTCCGATCGGTGTCGCACTGCCTCCGATATCGGTTCCGATCGCCAGCGTCCACGCCAGCACCGGAAGAGCCACGCCCTGCGACGCCGCCAGACTCTTGATGATCGGGATCATGGTCGCCGCAAACGGGATATTATCCACAAACGCGCTGGCAATCGCGGAGATCCACAGTACGATCGCGATCATCAGCATCGCGTTGCCCTCGCTGATATCGGCAATAAATCCGGCGATTACTTCCAGAATGCCCGTCTGCTCCAGACCGCCAACTACCACGAACAGTCCGATGAAGAACAACAGCGTTTTATAATCCACCTTTTTGATCAGCACGATCGCATCTCTTCCCGCCGCGATCAGCGTGACGATGCCGATCACCGTGCCGATAGTAGAAACGGTCAGCCCCGTCTGCGCGTGCGTTACCAGCAGAACCACTGTAACCGCGAAAATAATGCAGCTAATGGTAAAATCCTTTTTGTTTTCAATCGCATCCTTCGGATTCAGAGAAGCCGCCTGCACCGCTGCCTGCCCGCCGCTCAGCTCCTTGTGGAAGCATATGTAAAAATAAATGATAACAAATACCAGGCAGATCAGTGCGATCAGACCGGTGTTTGTCACAAAATCACCAAAGGTATATCCAAGAGACGTACCGATAATGATGTTAGGCGGATCTCCGCACATGGTTGCCGATCCACCCAGGTTCGCGCAGAACACCTCCGCTAAGATCACCGGAACCGGATTAAACTCCAGAAGCCGCGCAAGCTCCACCGTAACCGCCGCAAGGAACAGAATTACCGTGATGCTGTCGATAAACATTGCCAGCACAAACGACATCATCATAAAGGTGACGAAGATGCGCACCGCTTTATATTTTACAAGTCTTGCAATGCACAGGCAGAGCCAGCGGAAAAAGCCCGCTCTTCCCATTCCCTCCACCATCACCATCATACCGGCGATGAAGAAGATCGTCTCCCAGTTGATGCCTGCCGAGCTCTCGGAAGCCTCGCCCGCCGAGTACCAGAAGCCCGGCGTGAAAATACTGCCAACATTCAGCGTATCGATCACCGCCGAACCGCTGTGCATGCAGAAGCCGAATACCAGGATCAGCATCAGCAGCCCGCATCCCAGGGACGCCAGATGACGTTCAATCTTTTCGGATACGATCAGCGCAAACATTGCAATAAAAATTACAACAGCTACAATCTGTGCTACCATAAATTTTTCCTCCTCAGTTGATTTCTTTTATGAAAACGTTCCCGTTCTCCTTTCCGAAAACACTGAGGTTATTCTTTTTTCCGTCCTGCCGGTGCGCATAGCAGACAGCAATGCTCCTTCCGGAATTTTTCTGCATATGCTCGGCACAGTGCCGCTCAAACAGCGCCAGTGCACAGCCCGGATATTCCTGTACCAGATCCAGGATATCCCTGCTCTCTATGAGCTTTCGACTGCGTGCCGCCCGCTGTACACAGGCATCCGGCATCTCGTTTCCCATCTGCTCCTCCGTGCAGATTCCCCAGTCAACAAGCATACGCTCTTCCCGGCGAATATGCTGACGGCATATCTCCTGCTCCATGCATGTATTTGAAAAATCAGCGTTTACTTCTTCCATGTACATGCCGGATAACGTCAGGATCAGCACAAGCAGACGGCACACCCATTTTCTTACTACCAGACTTTTCATAAACACACCTCTCTTCCGCTATTATAATCATTTTTTTTTAAAATGCAATTCTTTTTTTCGGAAGTGTTTTTATGTGTTCGGCAAAAAATGTCTATTTCAATTCCAGTCGCACCTTATCCAGGTATTTCGGCATCCCGCCCGGATATTGCTCCTGAAGCGCCTCTGCCGATGGTTCCTCCCCGACTTCGGAAACCTCTATCGGGTAACGTCTGCACAGCTCTATATCAAAATAAGACGCTGTATCCACTGCCGGTGTGCCGCAATCCATATCAAGCACCAGCATCCCGGTTTCCTCATCATAATCGACCGCATCAAATTCCAGCCAGTTTTCCTGTTCGTCTGTCAGGCAGAGAAAATAGTTGATTTCCGTGTACTGATCATCGCCCTCACCGCAGAAGGTCCGCGGATCACCCTCCATCTGCACACGGATACGCGCCGAGG
Organism: uncultured Lachnospiraceae bacterium; assembly: GCA_902473545.1. GTDB lineage: Bacteria > Bacillota > Clostridia > Lachnospirales > Lachnospiraceae > Marvinbryantia. Next base: position 5,345 of record CABRSG010000098.1, read on the forward strand.
CATCCGTGTAGGTCATATCCTGCACATGGAATATAAGATCCTCCGTTTTGAGCGTCCGGTTGATCGAAAGCGTCTCAGTCTGCTCCATAATGCTTTCCTTTGTCGTCTCAAATGCAAATGTAAAATCAGCAAGCCCGTCAACCGTTCCGTCCTCCTGAGACTGCACAAAACGGATCATCAGAGTGACATCATTGATTTCCTGGGGGATTGCCCCCTCCTCGTAAGGCGCAAGCAATACATACTGCCCCTCTTCCTCCGTCTCATAATTTTTCAGCATCAGTGTATCGACATATTCTCCATTTATGTAAATCGCACCGTAGTACAGCCACGGATGTCCCATCACGATTCCATCCTCCCACGAAACCTCCACGGCCGCCCTGATATTGCTGGCATCGATCAATACCTCCTTCAGGGTCATGCTGACGCCGTCCTTCGTCTGCGTTTCATCAACCACTTCCGTGTATTGCCGCAGATCGTTGACATTTCCCATCCATTCTGCAAGCCGCGTGGTAAAGCTGCTGATCGCCTCCGCCACTTGTTTGTGAAAAACACCGCCGAGTCCTGCCGCCGCTATCAGCAGCATACATGCCGCGCGTATCCCTGCCCGCCGGAAATACGGCCTTCTTTTCTGTTCCCAATCCTTTCCCGCTGCGTCAACAAAAACATCGTCCGCGCACTGCAGCGCTTCCAGTAATTCAAAATGCTTCTGACTCATAGTGTTCTCCTTTCTTCCCTGAAATCCATTTCTCCGCCTGCAGGCGCTTGTACAGCTTCTTTCTGCTCCGATACAGGCTCGCCTTGATCCCGTTCACTGTCCTGCCGTGGCGCGCTGCGATCTCCTTTTCCCGATCCAGATACCAATATCGCCTCAGGAAAATATCCCGGTCCGCCTCCGGCAGACTGCGCAGAAAATCGTTGATCACATGCGCCAGCTCTCTTGCGGTAATCTCCTCCTCCAGCGGATCCGAGAGCAGGCTGTTCAGTACGCCGGTTTCCTGCTCAATATGTACCAGATGCAGATCCGCCCTCTTTGCTGCATATTTCTTCCGCAGACAGTCGATCGCAAAGCCCCGCGTGATCCTTCCCACAAACGCAGGCAGGTTCGCCGGACGCTTCGGCGGCATATACGACCACGCCGCCAGCCAGGTGTCATTTACACACTCCTCCGCATCCTCGATACTGCCCACAAAATTCAGGGCGATCCTGTGGCAATAGGCGTGATACTTCGCACTCAGCTCCTTGATCGCATTTTCATCCCTGCCAAAGAAAAGATTAATAATCTCAATATCCTCCATACCGTCCTCCTTTCGTGCTTCTATAATAATATTCGTAAAATCGTGGAAAAAGTGTCACAAAAATGTATCTTCTTTGGGATTGCACTTTCCGTCAAAATTCGATATACTATTATTTATATCTAAAAATAATATCCTGAGGTGATAACATGAATCGTTTTTTTAACATGGACAATGGATTTTTCCAGGTTTTATCCCGGATTGCAGATTTGATGATTTTAAATATTATTTTTCTGATAACCTGCATCCCCATCGTTACGATCGGTGCCGCCTGGACAGCTCTCTATTACGTAACGCTGAAGATGATCCGCAATGAAGAATCTTACATTGTGCGCAGTTACTTTAAGTCGTTCAAGGAAAATTTCAAGCAGTCCACTATCATGTGGCTGATCGCCCTCGTGCTGCTTGTCCTGCTTTTCTTTGATTACCGCATTGTAAATGTGATGGACGGAACCATCAGACAGGCAATGCTGATCGGTCTGACAGTCGTGGCGCTGTTTTTGGCAATGATATTGACATACCTGTTCCCGCTGCAGTCGAAGTTTTACAATACCATTAAAAATACTACAAAAAATGCGCTTCTGATGTCCATCCGCCATCTGCCGCAGACGGTCATCATGCTGGTGATCACGGCCGCAGCCGTGCTTATTACATTCTTCAACAACTGGACGTTCTCCTATGGACTTCTGTTCTGGATTTTATTGGGATTCGCCACCATTGCCCTGGCAAACTCCTGGTTCCTGGTGCGCATTTTTGATAAGTATATTCCGAAGGATGAAGAGGAAGAGACGCCTGCCCCGGACGAAGAATTCACGGTGCCGACTATGGAAGAAAAAATTGCGGAATTCCGTGCGGCGGACAATGCCGCGGAAGAGCTTTCGGAAACACCGACGGATAGCGATAACGATGGTGTTTCTGATGACGACCAGTAATTTCCCAAAAACCTTTCTTGCTGCCAAAGATTAACGGGAGCTTTAATCGCAAATTTCGTTTACAGCTCCCGTATTCTCTCAATAATATCCATATATTCCCCGCAGTATTTCTGATAAACCGGTTCCACCGCCGCGCGGAAGCGCTCTTTTTCTTCATCCGAGATCTCGATCACAACCGTGCCGTTTTTCACTGACTTTTCCTGCGACTGCTTTTCCTGCAGCTTCCATAGCCTGCGTTCCAGACGGGCGGATTCCTCGGCGCACTCCAGAATAATCTCCTGATCCTCCTCTGAAAGCTTCTCCCACGTGTGCGCAGACACAAGCTGCATCTCCGGCACGCGCGTGTGCTCATCCACAGTATAATACTTTGCCACCTCGTCATGGTTCATCGCCTTGTAGGACGGCCAGTTGTTTTCCGCTCCGTCGACCTCGCCAAGCTGAATGCTCGAATACACCTCGCTGTAAGCAATCTGAACAGCGGTGGCCCCGAGTGCCTCCACCATATCCGCCATCATACCCGATTCCTGCACGCGGATCGTCATTCCCTGCAGATCCTCCAGGCAGGTGATCTGCTTTTGCGACGTATAGAAATTGCGCACGCCCGCGTCGTACCAGCTAAGCCCTACCAGCCCGACCTCACCCGACTTCTCCAGGAA
>CABRSG010000099.1 GCA_902473545.1 uncultured Lachnospiraceae bacterium
CGTGCTTGGAGCGGCGGGAGTGGGAAATGCTGTCATGAATTCGGCAGCAGGCGGTATTGTGAAATCTGTCGTCAGCATGATTACGGCGCCGGTCAGTGCGGTTGTTCTTTTGATGGTCGGCTACGAGCTGAATCTGAAAAAGGAACTGTTTCTGCCGGTTCTTAAAACCATTGTGCTGCGTCTTGTCATTATGGGCGCGCTGCTGCTTGTCAGCAATCTGGTTATTTTCCACATTTTTCCTTTCGACAAGGAACTGGAGATCGCGCTCATGGTACTCTATGCGCTTCCGGCGCCGTTTATCATACCGATTTTCTCCGATGTTGGAAAAGATGGAGAATATGTTGCCACCACGCTCTCCGTACATACGCTGGTTACGGTGGCGCTTTACGCGGCAATCGTAGTGTATAGTCTGTAACAGTGCAGGATTTTTTGCAAAGGCCGCGGATGAAACGGATTTTTTAGTGCAGGAAAAATGATGCAGGAGGAACCGCAATGGAATTACTGGATATCGTAGACGAAAATGGCTGCCCGACGGGAGAGACAGTCGAGCGGGAGAGGGTGCATAGAAAAGGGATACGTCACCGTACCTCCCATGTCTGGCTGATGCGTGAGGGCGAAAACGGAACGGAGGTGCTCCTGCAGAAGCGCAGCAAGAATAAGGATTCGTATCCTGGGTGCTATGACATCTCCAGCGCCGGTCATATTCCTGCTGGCGTGGATTTTGTTCCCTCCGCGATCCGGGAGCTGCGTGAGGAGCTGGGAATTCTGGTGAAAGCGGAAGAGCTGATTTACTGCGGACAGCGCAGATTTCATTTTGAAGCAAAGTTTCATGGAAAACCATTCAACGATCACCAGGTGAGCAATGTGTACTGTATCTGGAGGGATGTGGAGCCGGAAAACCTGACTCTGCAGGCATCCGAGGTGGAGAGCGTGCGCTGGATGAATCTGGAGGAATGTAAGGCGGCGGTGCGCGAAAACACCATCCCGAGCTGCATTTTTACGGAGGAGCTGGAGATGCTGCCGAAAAGCAGAAAGCAGGCTTGACAACGCCGCTTTTCAGTCTGTATACTAGACATTAGGAAGAATCCTGCATATGATAAGGATGGGCGGAAAATGATAGCTTTTTTAAACTCGCTGCTGGAGTTTCTGGTAGAATGCGGCATTTTGATTTTTGAATATATCGGCGTAGGCGTGATCATCTGCACAAGTCTGGTCAGCCTTTATAAATATGTCATGCGCAGACCGGATACCAGAATTTATCTGGCAAAAGGGCTTGCCATGGGGCTGGAGTTTAAGCTTGGCAGCGAGATTTTGCGCACCGTTGTCGTGCGTGAGTGGAAAGAGATCGCTATTGTTGCCGGCATTATTGTGCTGCGCGCCGCACTTACCTTCCTCATTCACTGGGAGATCCGGCAGGAGGAAAAAGAAGTGGAAGATAAGCTGCATAAGGAAACGTAAACAGGAAAACCATCACGGAAAGAACCGTGTACTTGTAAGAGTCTGCCCTGGCAGGCTCTTGTTTCGCTATGCTTAAGGAAAGGGGATTTTGGGATCATGACACAGGCAGAAAAACAACACATGATGGCGACGGCACCGATACCGGGGCTGATCGCGCGGCTTTCGGTGCCGACGATCATCAGTATGCTGATCACTTCGTTTTATAATATGGCAGACACTTTTTTCGTCGGAAAGCTCGGCACCAGCGCCACGGCCGCGGTTGGTGTCGTATTTCCGCTGATGTCCATCATCCAGGCACTCGGCTTTTTATTCGGGCACGGCTCCGGCAACTCCGTTTCACGCAAGCTCGGCGCACAGAAGGTCGACGAGGCGGAGCATCTTGCTTCCTGCGGCTTTTTTTCCGCGCTTGTCTGCGGTTTGCTTATTTTGATCGTCGGACAGCTTTTTCTGGAGCCGCTGTCGCGCATTCTTGGCTCCACTGACACAATTCTTCCCTACACCAAGCAGTATCTGAGTGTGATCCTTATCGGAGCTCCGTACATGACGGCGTCGCTGACGCTGAACAATCTTCTGCGTTTTCAGGGCAGCGCGTTCTATGCGATGATCGGGATCACGACCGGAGCGGTGCTCAATGTGATCCTGGATCCGGTATTTATTTTCGTGTTTGATATGGGGATTGCGGGCGCGGCCTGGGCGACGATCCTCAGCCAGCTTGTGTCCTTTGTTTTGCTGCTTGTCGGAATGAAGGTATCAAATTGCGTTCCGCTGCGCATGAAGAACATGAAATATCTGCCGTCACTGATCGGGCAGATATTCGGCGGCGGGCTGCCCTCGCTCTGTCGGCAGGGACTTGCAAGTCTCGCTACGGTTGCGCTGAATCTGGCGGCGGGTCCCTACGGCGACGCGGCGATCGCGGCAATGTCTATCGTGATGCGCATCGCATTCTTTGCAGGCTCCACAGTGATCGGCTTCGGGCAGGGCTTCCAGCCGGTCTGCGGCTTCAATTACGGCGCAGGCAACATTAAGCGCGTAAAGGAAGCGTTCTGGTTCTGTGTGAAGCTGGCGACGGGCGTGCTGATCGTGCTCGCCATCCTCGGCTTTGTCTTTTCCGGCAATTTGGTTGCGATCTTCCGCAAAGACGATCTGGAGGTTATCGCGATCGGCACCCTGGCGCTGCGTACGCAGTGTGTCACGCTGCCGCTCACGGGCTGGATCATTCTGAACAATATGCTGTTTCAGACGATCGGGCGCACCGTTCCGGCAAGTGTGCTCGCGGCCTCCAGACAGGGAATCTTCTTCCTGCCCGCGGTGCTGATCCTGCCGTTTTTCTTCGGCATCCTTGGCGTCCAGTGCGCGCAGGCGGTGGCGGATGCGGCGGCGTTTGCGCTGGCGCTGGTTCTGAACCGGAAGCTGATGCCGACGCTGTGAGGCGGAAGATGGCGACATTCGTCCTGCGCGGACAGAAGCAACGCGCAGATTCACATACGGAACAATCCGTCAGGCATCTTCTGGTTTGATATCGTGAACAGGAGACATGTAAATATAAGGTACGTAGGAGGAGAAGTATGACAAAGAAAGAACTGGCGCTGGAGATCATTGAGCGTCTGAAGAAGGAATATCCGGATGCGGGCTGTACGCTGGATTACGACCAGGCATGGAAGCTGCTGGTGAGTGTGCGCCTGGCGGCGCAGTGCACCGACGCCAGGGTGAATGTGGTTGTGGAAGGATTGTTTGAAAAATATCCGAGCGTGAAGGCGCTGGCGGAAGCCGACGTGGAAGATATCGAGCGCATCGTAAAGCCGTGCGGTCTTGGACACAGCAAAGCGCGCGATATCAGCGCCTGTATGAAGATGCTGCAGGAGGAGTACGACGGAAAAATCCCGGAGGATTTCAATGCCCTGCTGAAACTGCCGGGCGTGGGACGCAAGAGCGCCAATCTGATTATGGGTGATGTATTCGGCAAACCGGCGATCGTGACGGATACGCACTGCATCCGTCTGGTGAACCGCATGGGACTGGTGGACGGCATCAAGGAACCGAAAAAGGTGGAGATGGAGCTTTGGAAGATCATTCCTCCCGAGGAAGGGAGCGATTTCTGCCATCGGCTCGTTTATCACGGCAGGGAAATATGCACGGCACGGACAAAGCCGTACTGCGACCGCTGCTGTCTGCAGGATATCTGCAAGAAAAAAGGAGTTGACTAAATGAGTGAAGAAAAATATGCACTGTTAATCGACGCGGATAATGTGTCCGCAAAATATATCAAACCGATTCTGGATGAGCTTTCGAAATACGGAAACGTTACTTATAAACGAATTTACGGAGACTGGACGAGCACCCAGCACGCGAGCTGGAAGGAGGTGCTGCTGCAGAATTCCATCAGTCCGATCCAGCAGTACAGCTATACGCAGGGGAAGAATGCTACTGACTCGGCGATGATCATCGACGCGATGGATATCCTGTATACCGGCAATGTGAACGGCTTCTGTCTGGTGTCCAGCGACAGCGATTTTACCAGGCTGGCGAGCCGCTTGCGTGAGAGCGGACAGAACGTGATCGGCATGGGCGAGGCAAAAACACCGATTGCTTTCCGGCAGGCGTGCAACATTTTTACAACGCTGGAGCTGCTGCTTGAAGACAGCACCGCAGAGAAGGAAGAGAAAGCGCCTGTGGTTTCGGCAGTGGGACAGACAGTACAAAAATCCGGTGAGACGGATGTCGTGAGCCGCGAGCAGGTGGAGGAAGCGGTCATCAAGATCATTACAGAAAATCAGAACAACGACAAGGAAACGGGACTCGGCGAGGTTGGCAGCCGTCTGGTGAAGCTTTACCCCGATTTCGATGTGCGTAATTATGGATATAGCATGCTTTATAAATTTCTGGAAACTTTCCCGAAGCTGAAGGTCATTCGTGACGGCTCTAAAATGTCCGTGGCTCTCTACGAAGATCCGGGACGCAAAGAAAGCCTGGAAAAATATATTGTTGAGCAGGTGCAGAACAGCGGCAGCGTCGGCATTGCCCTTGGACCGCTCGGCAATAAAATTCACCTGCAATTTAAAGATTTTAAAGTGCGTGATTACGGCTATTCGCGGCTGAAGGAATATATCAGCAGCATCCCGAGCATCCGTACAAAGGGCGAGGGCAAGCAGATTCGCGCCCTCTATGAGGACGCGAAGGAAAGAGAAAAAGAGAAAGAAAAACCGAAAAAAAGAGCGGGAAGCAAAAAATGAGAGAAAAGAATGATCTGGATTCGCAGGGCAGCGGGAGCCTGCATAAAAGTATGAAAAAACAGCAATCTGGAGGAAAACGCGGAAATGCGGCAAGGACCGGGACGCCAGGCGGACGACGCAGTGATGGGGCAGGGACCGGGACGTCAGGCGGACGACGCAGTGATGGGGCAGGGACCGGGACGCCAGGCGGACGACGCAGTGATACGGCAGGGCTCAGGATGTCGGAGGGACGACACAGCGATATGCTGATGTGCCCGGTTCAGAAGAAATGCGGCGGCTGCCAGTTTCAGGGCATTCCTTATGCGCAGCAACTGAAGATCAAACAGCGCCAGGTGGAGAAGCTTCTCAAACCCTTCGGAAAGGTCAACCCGGTTATTGGCATGGAAAATCCGTATTACTACCGCAATAAGGTACACGCTGTTTTCGGCAGGACGCGGAACGGAGAGGTCATTTCCGGTACCTACCAGGAAAATACCCATAAAATCATTCCGGTAGAGCAGTGTCTGATCGAGGATCAGAAATCCGCAGAAATTATCCGCAGTATCCGTGGACTTCTGAAATCCTTCAAGATCAAGACCTACGATGAAGATACCGGTTATGGACTTCTGCGTCACGTGCTGGTGCGCCGGGGCTTTCAGAGTGAGCAGATCATGGTCGTTCTGGTGCTTGCAAGTCCGATCCTTCCGTCTAAAAACAATTTTGTGGCGGCGCTGCGCAGGCTCCACCCCGCTATCACCACCATCATCTTAAATGTAAACGATAAAAAGACCAGCATGGTGCTCGGCGAAAAAGAAAAGGTGCTCTACGGACCCGGCTATATCGAGGACACGCTGCTTGGAAAGACTTTTCGCATTTCTGCAAAATCCTTCTATCAGGTCAACCCGGTGCAGACCGAAATCCTCTACCGGACTGCTATCGACTATGCACATCTTACCGGAAAAGAGCGCGTGCTGGACGCTTACTGCGGAATCGGCACGATTGGATTAATCGCAGCAGCAGAGGCAAAAGAAGTCATTGGAGTGGAGTTAAATTGTGATGCGGTTCGCGACGCCCGCATAAACGCAAAACGAAATGCTGTCACAAACGCGCAATTCTATAACGCCGACGCCGGACAATTCATGACAGACCTGGCAGAACAAAACGTGAGCGTCGACGTGGTATTCATGGATCCGCCGCGCGCAGGAAGCGACGAGGCATTTCTCTCCTCAATCATAAAACTGAAGCCCAAAAGAGTGGTGTATATCTCCTGCAATCCGGAAACATTGGCGAGAGATCTGAAGTACCTCACGGGAAAGGGGTATCGGGTGGAACAGATGCAGCCGACGGATATGTTTTGTTTTACGGGGCATGTGGAGATGGTGTGTTTGATGTCTAGGAAAGAGAAATAAATAGCGAAAAGTAACGTATTTACGGGCTTTTTTGAGATTAGGCAATAGCTCAGGAGAGTCCGTATTTCTTATATTAAAACATATCTACTGTAAAAACGGTCAGAGAGTTTAGACTGTGGATTAGATGTCGTGGGTTGTGGCACTAGGATAGATGTTATCTAGGGTGCAAACTCAATTTGAGTGAGTGATTTAGATATTGTCTAATCCGGCAACTCGACTGTTGGTAATATAGCAGGCAGTGGATTAGATGTTATGGAAGGAGGAATCTGGTATGCCGACTAAAAAGCAGCACTTTGTGCCACGTGTTTATATGAAGGCGTGGGAAACACAAGTAGAAACGCTTAAAGAGCCTGATAAAAAATTCAATGGGATTTATGTAATTAAAGACGGAAGTACAGGTGATGGTGCAAACAGAAATTCCGTACTTTGGAAACCCCATCTGTATACCATCAATTTCAAGTATTCATTTATTTGCAATTCGTGCGCCAAAGTGAAATTGCAGTTTGTTGACATGATTTATGCGTTGCTTAAAAATGGATTTAAACAACCTGTTTATGGAAAAATGGGGTATAGAATTATCAAAACCAAGAAAAGCATAAAAAAGCATTTCTTTGCAATACATGATTGGGACTTCTATTATTATGATGGTAACGTGGCAAAGAAAGCAGCTATTCTAAGTCAAATAGACTCGCTTAACTGTTATATTTTAGAAGATGCATTTGACGATTATTTAGAAAAAAACTGGGAAAGTATTATGAATTCATTTATAAGTGGTGTTCATAATGGTCAGCCTGTTGGACTTGGAAGAAGTGAAAGAATCATTCCTGTAGATATTGCGAGGGATATGTTAGCATCTTTTTTCATTATGCTTTGTAGAAACCCTAAGTTTGACGCTATGGGTGTTTATACACAAATAAAAGAAAACTTACTGTATCCCATCTTTGAGTCGATGTGCAAAGGTGAAGATGCAGAAACAATAGATGTAGAGACAAGTGAAGGTATAGAGTATGCAGATGAGTTAATGAACGGAATATGGTATTCTGAACTCTATAAAATGTTCTTTAAAAATACAGGTGGCTTTTATCATAAAGTTGTTCAACTTGCGTTAAGCGGTTGTCAAATGGTTCTTTTTGAAACATACGATAATGCAGGAACATTTATTACATCTGATAATCCAGCATTTGAACATAAATCTTCTGTTGTTGAAAGAGATAACGGTAGTGGTCTTGTTTTTCCGATATCTCCCAAATATCTAGTTTTTGTGGCTAAAGGAGATGAAGGAATTAATGTTGTTGACCATAGATTTGCCGATGCAGAAACTGTTAAAAAGTTCAACAGAATAATAAGCGCACACAAGACAGAGATGATAATCTCTTTATCAAAGAGCTTAAAGGATGTGACTTAGTTCACGAAGTTTACAATGTCTATTATGATATTCTCTTAGCAGAACATCAATAAAAAACATCAAAAGATAAATTTAAGCACAAGTATCCGACCTGTCACAAAGGCAGGCTTTTAAAAACCTATTATTTCAGATGGCTGTTAGGAAGCTGCTAAAGCGGGGTATGTTTTTCGTTTAGTCTCAATCAATGTTCCCATGACGCGGCGTCCCTTATCCGTTACGAGATATTTTCGGGAATGGGGGATCCTCCGTATCAAGCCGTGTACACGGAGTTTGGACAGTGTGCGGCTCATTTTCCCACGTACCTTTTTTTCGTCCTGGCTCTGGGGATACAGGATGCCCCGTATATCCTTGTTTGTAAAACCACGGATGAGATATCTCCCATCCGACACTGTTTCAAACAGTTGCATGGTTTCTTTTGACCAGACATTGTAACCGGTAACCTGCTTCCCCCGAACCGTCCTTTTTCCGCAGACTTCATTGATTTCCTGTTCAATGCTTCCTGTGGGGACGATGTTCTGCAGGGAATCTAAAAATCTTTTGTTTGCAGCTTTTGATATTTCAGCATACCGATACAGGTTGGCAATGGATTTCCCCATAGGCACCCAGCGTTTGGAGACCGTCCCGTCCTGATGCTGGACATCTTTATAGACTTTGAATTCCTTTGGGTCATTGATGGTCAGTAAGCGCTTAATTTCCGACCGTTGGTTAACCCCAGGTCCTTTGCGTAGAGAGTA
>CABRSG010000100.1 GCA_902473545.1 uncultured Lachnospiraceae bacterium
CCCGCCGATGACGTTGACCGTATCGCCAACCTCGAAATCGACCACAACGCTTTGCTCCTGAATTCCCAAAGGTCTCATCTCTGCTTCAGTAAGCGGTACAGGCTTCGATCCCGGACCGACAAACCCGGTGACGCCCCTGGTGTTTCTGACAACATACCAGGTATCGTCGTTCATAATCATGTTGAGAAGCACGTAGCCCGGAAACATCTTCTTCTGAACTGTTTTCGAAACGCCGTTTTTCACTTCCACAACATCCTCCAGAGGTACGCGTACCTCCAGGATCTGATCCTCCAGATGTCTGTTCTCAATGGTTTTTTCGATGTTCGCCTTTACCTTGTTCTCATAACCAGAGTAGGTATGAACCACATACCACTTTGCTTCTGACATATGCTCACCTTGTCCTTACTTAATCAAGAAATCAATACCGTACTGCATAATAACATCGAGCACCGCAATAATCGCTCCGAGTATCACGGAAACTACGATTACAACGCCTGTCTGCTTTGTGAGATCTTTCTTATCCGGCCAGACGATCTTGTGAAATTCAGATTTCAGACCGTCCCACCAGCTTTTCATTGGGCTTTTGTCTTTCTTGGCAACTTCTCCCATGCTGTTCTCCTCTCTCAGCCATGCGGCGTGCTATTTTGTTTCCTTATGCACCGTGTGTTTCTTGCAGAATCTGCAGTATTTACTGGTTTCCATTCTGTCAGGATGATTCTTTTTGTCTTTTGTCGTGTTGTAATTTCGCTGCTTACATTCCGTACATGCCAATGTGATTCTTGTGCGCACAACTTCCACCTCGCTCTCAAACTTTTTTGTGCTGCAGCCTTTTCGCTGCTGTTTTTTTAGGCATAAAAAAAAGACCTGCTTCCATACGCCTGTTTATCTTACCACATGCATATGGAGCACGTCAAGTAAAAATTTGCGAAACAAAAAAAGCCTATAAAAAATTTCCGAAACAAAAAACACAATTTACTGCAGTAAAACGGGGCGTATTTTCACGCCCCGATCAAATCCTGCACAACCTCGCCTGCAATAATCAGTCCAGCTACAGACGGCACAAACGCCATGCTGCCCGGCGTCTGGCGGCGCCTCGTGCCCTCCGTCTTTGCGTCGCCTTTGCCATATGTTACATCTTCCTCATTCTGTTTCTCCGCCGTGGCGATGCCGCTCTTGCATTCGGTTACATCCCCTACGTTCTGATTTTCCGCCGTGGCGATGCCGCTCTTACTGTATACTGCATCCCCTGCGCCCTGGCTGCACATATTCTCCGCTTTGTCCGCCTGAAATGTCTCATCTTCTATATGCGGCGTCAGCGGTGTCTCTTTGGAATATACGACTTTTAACTTATTAATTCCGCGTTTTTTTAATTCCCTGCGCATCACCTTCGCAAGCGGGCAGACCGATGTCTCATAAATATCTGCGACCTCAAACGCCGACGCATCCATTTTGTTGCCCGCGCCCATGGAACTGATGATCGGCGTGCCGCTTTTCTGCGCCTGCTCCGCCAGCATCAGCTTGCCCGTGACCGTGTCGATCGCATCCACCACATAATCATATGAGGCAAAATCAAATCGCGCCGCCGTTTCCGGCAGATAAAAAATGCGGTGTACATTTACCACCGCCTGCGGGTTGATGGACAGCACGCGCGCCTTCGCCGCATCTACCTTGTACTGTCCTATGGTATCATATGTTGCAATGATCTGGCGGTTCAGATTGCTCAGAGCCACCTTGTCCGAGTCGATCAGATCCAGCGTACCGACGCCGCTGCGCGCAAGCGCCTCCACCGCATAGCCGCCCACACCGCCCACGCCAAATATTGCAACTCTGGCGCGGGCAAGACGCTGCAGATTTTCTTTTCCTATCAGCAATTCTGTTCTGGAAAACTGACTTTCTTCATTCATCACTTAATAATTCTCTGCCTTGATCTCAAAGTAAGACTGCGGGTGTGCGCATGTCGGACAGATTTCCGGTGCAGAGGTGCCCACAACAATATGTCCGCAATTGCGGCATTCCCACACCTTTACCTCACTTTTTGCAAATACCTCCGCCATCTCTATGTTGCGAAGCAGGGCGCGGTAACGCTCCTCATGATGCTGCTCGATCGCCGTAACGAGACGGAATTTTGCCGCAAGCTCCGGAAAGCCCTCCTGCTCCGCCGTCTCCGCAAAGCCCTTGTACATATCCGTCCACTCATAGTTTTCGCCCTCGGCAGCGCTGAGCAGATTTTCCGCGGTATTGCCAATACCCTGCAGCTCCTTAAACCACATTTTCGCATGTTCCTTTTCGTTTTCCGCGGTTTTCAGAAACAGCGCCGCAATCTGCTCATAGCCCTCTTTTTTCGCAACCGAAGCAAAATATGTATATTTGTTTCTTGCTTCGGATTCTCCGGAAAATGCTGCCTGCAGATTCTTTTCTGTCTGTGTACCCGCATAAGATTTGTTTTCTTTCATGTTCATTTCCCTCCTGATAATATATTTACTTTTAATGCTGCAACCAGTATATCATTTTCACCAAGCCTTTTCAAGCATATCCGGTCGGCTCCCCTGCCGCCCACGCTCAAACAGCGTTACTGTTCACTCCGTTCACAGCAACCTTCGCAAATCCATTTAAAATTCGCTTCGCGAATGGGATTTGCTCACACCTGAGTCATGTTCTCACGCCTCAAACAGCAGGTGTTTGAGGCTGGCGTGAACTGTAACCAAACAGCAGCCTCAAACATCTTTTCATCCCTGCGCTGCTTTTTCCGTTTCATTCGCTCCTTCGCTTTCCTCCAGCGTCTGCTCTGTTCCGTTTGCTCCTTCGCTTTCCTTGATTCCCGACTCCGCCGGTTTTCCACGCAGATCAAGATCCTTTGCCTTCGGATAAATGCGGCGCATCACTTCATCGTCATACCTTTCATCCATAATCTGCTGCCACGGAGCCTCCGCCGGAATCCCCGCGCGCCGCTCCTGATAGCGTCCAAGCGCCAGTGATGACACAAAAATGTTGCATATCATAAATACAACCATAATCCATGTGAGAACTTTCCCCACACGAATCGGCATTTTTTCAATCAGACCGGCAATTTTTTCATATACAAATTTAAACCAGACAACCGCGGCAATCCCCCAGAAAAAACAATACAAAAGATTTATGCGGCCTGCCAGGTTAAACGGCACATGACTGTAGTCCCAGAAAATCGTCCCGAAGACCATTTCCGTAAAGACGCTGCAAAGATACTCAAATGCACCGCCAAGCACTGTTCCGGCGATAAACAGAAAGCTGTCGGAGCGCTTGCGGTGCTGGTATAAAATCGCGGTAAAAAGAGCGATCCCAAGTCCCCAGACAATGCTGAATGGACCCCAGACCACACTGCTGCGGCTCATCCACCTGCCGATCGTAATCCTGCAGAAAACCGTTTCCACCAGATCGCCGAGAAATGCGCCCGCCATAAACAGCCAGACCAGCTTGTAAAATCCGCATCCTTCCGCAAAAACCCTGCTTTTTCCTTTTTTCTCCTGCAGCTCCGGCGACAGCGGATAAGCGCGCAGGATACGCCGCTCGATCACGCTGGAAATTTTTGCGCGCAGCCCGGCTGTAAATTTTGCGATACGCTTATTTGACTCATTATAGCGCTCCTGATCGTTCGCCTTGAGAAGCACGGACGTTGTTCCAAGAATGTCCAGAATCAGAATTGCAAGAAGTACCCACATTAATGTGTGCATCAAAATCGGTACATTTGCATTATAAAACCGATTCAGAACCGGATTCAGCCACTTCACGACGATTACGCCAAGAACTCCCCAGAACAATGAGTGATCCAGACAGACATATCCGTCAAAATTAAATTTCTTTTTGCTGTAATCCCACCAGCGTCCATGATAATATTTCTCCAGAAACTTACCTGCAAGCAGCTCTGTCACCGTCGCGTAAATGCAACTTCCCGCAAACAAAAAGAAAATATTATCCTTCAGCGATGTAAGACCCACCGTCAGAATGACAGCCGTGATGCCGTAAATCATGCAGAGCGGTCCGTTCAGGAAACCGCGGTTGACCACCTTTTTCTGCTTCAGCGTTACCAGTACCGTCTCCAATACCCACCCCAAGAACGCGTAGGTAAAAAACAGAAATAACAATCTCGTCATAGACATGGTTTCATCCTTTGTTCACATATAATAATGTGAACATTTTAACACAGTATATGTTTTACGTCTACAAAAGATTTCTTATTTTTTCGCACATATGTTTTCGCCGTTTCTATTCGCTCCAGCCTCAAACACCTGCTATTTAAGGTGTAAGAACGTGATTCAAGTGTAAGCGCATCCTGCCTATAAGCAAAGCATATTCTGGTGGTGCTTGCGGTATCCGGACGGCGTCGTTCCGGTGATTGCCTTAAATACACGGTTAAAGTGCGTAAGATTCGAAAAACCTGTCTCCCGGCTGATTTCTGTCACCGTCTTGTCCGTCTCCATCAGCCTACGCTGCGCATTCATCACCCGTGTGATATTCACATATTGTACGATCGTGCTGTTGGTGTAACGCTTAAATTCCCGGCAGAGATAAAACGGACTGACATAAAACATCTGCGCAAGCTGCTCCAGTGTAATATCCTCCTGGTAATGCTTGTGGATGTAGCTGACAATCTGCGTCGTGCGCCCCGTCTCTTTCAGCTGCTCCGGCTCCCGCCTGCGCGTGTGCATCAGCATGGTAAACAGAAACATATTCAGCAGCGTGCGCCGGTAGCTTTTATAAAAATCTGACGGATTCTCATATTCCCGGATCAGCTCCTCCAGCATGTGATGCAGCTTCTGGCGTGTTACCGCATCCGGTCTGTACATCCCATTGTTTTGATCCAATGCCTCTAAAAGCTCTGAAGACGCCACCTCGCCGCTCTCGAAATACAACACAATGCGCTGAAAAGGCATCCCCTCATCCCCGTAGGAACGGTGCAGCACATAGGGCGAAAACAAAATCAGCTCGCCCGGCTTCATCGTGTACATGTCATCCTGCAGCATGTGATACCGCTCTCCATCCTCCAGGTAATAAATCTCATAATAATTATGGTAATGCGATTTCATCATATTATCGTTCACACCTGCAATCCGTTCCCCGGCAAGGCTTTCGCCCTGCGCCATCCGGATTCCCGCCTGGTCTATCATTTTGCTTCCTCCAAACAGCTCTGTCTAACATTTATTCCACATAAACCATCTGTAGCTATTTTATCATTTTTCCCAACAAAGAGCAAGATATGTTTACTTTCGGTACTATCACTGCAATTTTCGTCTGGTTTTGCAGCTTTCATATTTATATGATATATACACAAGCTCAATTGTAACACAGAACCGCAATCCTATCTGTGTCACAAATTGAAATAATGAAGCAAAATACTGCTTCCCAACAAACAAAAAGAAGGAGGAAATGAGTAATGAAAATCTGTACCAGGGCCTTTTCTGTAACCCAGCGGGAAAATTATTTTTCCATTCTTACAGACGGCACAGAGCTGAGACTGTGGTTTCTGACGGATTCCATCGTGCGTATCCGCGCGGGATTCGACGGAGACTTTGCGGAAGAATCCTACAGTCTTGTGTTAACTGCATGGGAGGACCGCATGGATGGCTTTCTCAAAAATTACCGCAGACGCATTGAGACGGCAGACGCCGCTCTCACAGACGGCGGGGATGCCGCGGTCATCCAGGGAAAACTCTTAAAAGTGGTAGTGGAGAAAGATCCCTTCCGCATCTGCGTGTACGACACAGAGGGAACCTGCCTGCACGCTGACATCGCAGACCTTGCTTACCAGGAGGACAGCAACCGCCGCCGCATCCACACCAGCGAGATTTCGCCTGACGACTGCTTCTACGGCTTCGGTGAAAAAAGCGGCAAGTTTAACAAGGCTCAGAAGTTCATGAACATGAGCCCAAAGGATGCTATGGGCTACAACCCAAAGGAGACGGATTCGCTGTACAAGCACATTCCGTTCTACATTAAATTAAACAGATGCACGAAAAAGGCGGTTGGCTACTTCTATCACAACACCTGGGAATGCGACTTCGATATGGGGAAAGAGAAAAGCAACTACTGGAAAATGCACAGCCGCTACCGCGCGGATGGCGGCGACATCGATCTGTTTCTGATCGCCGGTCCGACCGTGCGCGAGGTTGTGGAGCGCTACACGGATCTGACCGGAAAATCCACCCTGCTCCCGCGCTATGCGCTCGGATACCTTGGCTCCTCCATGTATTATCCGGAGCTGGAAGCCGACTGCGACGACGCGATCGTCGAATTTATTGACACCACAAAAGAGGAACAGATTCCGGTAGACGGATTCCAGCTTTCCTCCGGCTACTGCACCGTAGAGACAAATGTCGGCGTAAAGCGCTGCGTATTCACCTGGAACAAAAAGCGCTTTAAAGACCCGAAGGATTTCTTCAAAAAAATGAAGGACCGCGGCATTACAGTCACCCCGAATGTAAAGCCAGGTATCCTGCTGCTCCATCCGATGCTCGATGAGATGAAGGAAAAGGATATGTTCGTGAAAGCCAGTGAGAGCGACGAGCCGGGCGTTGGAACCTGGTGGGGCGGAAAGGGCGTATTTGTCGATTTCACAAAAGCTTCCACCCGTGAAAACTGGAAGATCCTTCTGAAGGAAAATGTTCTGGACTACGGCACCTGCTCCATCTGGAACGACAACTGTGAATACGACAGTCTGGTGGACAAGGATTGCCGCTGCGATTTCGAAGGCAAGGGCGGAACCATCGGGCAGCTCAAATCTGTGATGTCAAACATTATGTGTCATGTCACAGAGGAAGCCGTACACGAAACATTTGAAAATACCCGTCCGTATATTGTATGCCGTTCCGGTCACTGCGGTATACAGCGCTACGCGCAGACCTGGGCGGGCGACAATCTGACTTGCTGGGATTCGCTGAAATACAACATCGCCACCATTCTCGGCATGGGCTTAAGCGGCGTGGCAAGCCAGGGCTGCGATATCGGAGGCTTCTTTGGTCCGGCGCCGGAGGGCGAGCTGTTTATCCGCTGGATCCAGAACGGTATCTTCCAGCCGCGTTTCTCCATCCACTCCACCAACACCGACAATACGGTAACGGAGCCCTGGATGTACAGCGACTTAAAAGACGATATCCGCCGCGCGATTGAATTCCGTTATCAGTTAAGCCCATATCTCTACTCGCTGACAGAGCGCGCACACGAAACCGGTCTGCCAATCATGGAAGCAATGTGCAGCGCTTTCCAGAACGACCCGAATTGCTACGATGAGGGCGTAGACTTTATGTTCGGCGATTCCCTGCTGGTGGCAAATGTCGTGGAGAAGGGTGCAAAGACACGCAGGATTTATCTGCCGGAAGGCGACACCTTCTACGACTTCTACACAAGAGAAGCCTACGCTGGCGGACAGACCATCGAAATCCCGGTAACCATCAGCAGCATTCCGCTGTATGTGCGAAGCGGCGCGCTGGTGCCGCTGGCAACCAACAAAATGAACAATCTCGCCACCCAGCAGGCAACAGGCATCACATTATTGTGTGCCGCGGATAAGGATGGTTTCTTCCAGCTGTATGAGGACGACGGCGTTTCCATGGACTACGAAAACGGAATGTATCTGAAAACAGCTATCACCATGACGACGGGCGAGCGCACATATCTTGACTTCAAACAGGAAGGAAGCTATGAGACCGCAGTGGAAACCATTGCGATCGACATGATCCACCGCGAAAAATCCCCCTACTGGGTGACTGTGGACGGCGAAATGCTTCCGCATTTCCTGCACAGACGGAAATTTGAGGAGGCGACCTGCGGATGGTATTACAGCCAGCGTCTGAAATCGGTGCAGATCAAATATCCGAACCCGAAAAAGGATTACCAGGTTCTCGTTTCCTTTGAGCAGTTTGATTTAATTGGAATGTAAACAGGAGGTACACTATGAAAAAATTAGCAGCAATCGCAGCGGCATTTGCGCTGACAGCAGCCGCACTGACAGGATGCGCACAGACCGGCGCCGCGGACAGTGCAAGCGCAACAGCGGAAAATCCGCTGGTACTTACACTGGCGCATGGTCTGAGCGAAACGCATACCGTTCATATTGCAATGACGGAATTTGCCGAGCAGGTAGAAGAAAAAACGGACGGCAGAATCAAGGTTCAGATTTTCCCGAACGGACAGCTTGGCTCGGAAAA
>CABRSG010000101.1 GCA_902473545.1 uncultured Lachnospiraceae bacterium
GCCCAGAGCGGCTCGTAAGCGATAACGGCTGTCTTAGCCTGCTCTGCGGTTACGTTTAAGAAGCCAACCTTCACCTGCTGACGGATCCAGTCCATCGTGATGCCCTGCTCTCTCTGCTCCAGAGACTCGCCGCAGCACATGATCGGCGTGATGCCGTGCTCGAATGCTTTCAGCATTTTCTTGTTTACAGTCTCGGAGGTCTCCGCGAAATATTCGCGTCTCTCAGAGTGACCGAGAACAACGTATTTTACGCCGACATCTGTCAGCATGTTCGGGGAAATCTCGCCTGTGTAAGCGCCTTTTTCCTCAAAATACATATTCTCAGCGCCAACCTGGATATTGGAATCCTTTGCAGCTTCCATAACCGGGATGATGTCAATTGCCGGAACACAGAAAACAACGTCAACCTCGTCGTTTGCTACCAGCGGCTTTAAGGTATTTACAAGTGCTACTGCTTCGCTCGGAGTCATGTTCATTTTCCAGTTTCCGGCGATGATTTTCTTTCTTGCCATGATCGTGTTCTCTCCTTAGATAAAATATTCTATATGCCAGACGGGTATGTTCCCTGCGGAAGTTCTGTCCGCTAAATTCGTCTTTCGCCTGCGGCTCAGACTCATTAATCTCACAGAACCGCCTCGCACTAAATTCAAACTTCGCTTACAGCTCGTTTCCACTAAGCTGCTTTCGGCGTCGTTAAGGTTCGGGAACAACCTCGCGCTAAGTTCATGCATCGCCTGCGGCTCGCATTCACTAAGTGCTTTCGGTCTACTTATCGTCCGCTGCTGCTACGCCCGGAAGCTCTTTTCCTTCGAGGAATTCAAGGGAAGCGCCGCCGCCTGTGGAAATGTGGCTCATCTTGTCGCCGAAGCCAAGCTGGTTGACTGCCGCTGCGGAGTCGCCGCCGCCGATGATTGTGGTTGCGTCTGTCTCAGCAAGGGATTTTGCAACTGCGATGGTTCCTTTTGCAAGGATCGGGTTCTCGAATACGCCCATCGGTCCGTTCCATACAACGGTCTTTGCGGATTTTACAGCGTCAGCGTAAAGTTCTGCTGTCTTTGTTCCGATATCAAGTCCCATCATGTCAGCCGGGATTGCATCGGAATCTACAACGGATACCTCGATCTGTGCGTCGATCGGGTTCGGGAATTCTTTTGCGATAGTGGTATCAACCGGAAGAAGCAGCTTCTTGCCAAGCTTCTCTGCCTTTTCCATCATTTCCTTGCAGTAGTCAAGCTTCTCGTTGTCTACCAGAGAGGTTCCAACCTCGTATCCTTTTGCTTTAAGGAAAGTGTAAGCCATGCCGCCGCCGATGATGAGGGTGTCGCATTTTTCAAGCAGGTTGGAGATAACGTTCAGCTTGTCTGCAACCTTTGCTCCGCCGAGGATCGCTACGAACGGTCTTACCGGGTTTTCTACTGCGTTTCCAAGGAAGTTGATCTCCTTCTGCATCAAATAGCCGACAACGTTCTCGCCGCCCTTTTCGGTGATGAATTTGGTTACGCCTGCAACAGAAGCGTGTGCTCTGTGGGAAGAACCGAATGCGTCGCATACGTAAAGGTCTGCCAGATCAGCCAGCTCTTTGCTGAATTCCTCGCCGTTCTTTGTCTCTTCTTTTCCGCGGAAACGGGTATTCTGCAGAAGAACCACATCGCCGTCCTTCATCTCGGAAACTGCCTTTGTTGCAGCCTCGCCGGTTACGTTGTAATCAGAAACAAATACAACCTCTTTGCCAAGCTTCTCGGAAAGTCTCTTTGCCACCGGAGCCAGAGATTCGCCCTCGTTCGGACCGTTCTTTACCTTGCCAAGGTGGGAGCAGAGGATAACCTTGCCTCCATCGTTGATCAGCTTCTGGATGGTCGGCATCGCTGCAACAATACGTGTTTCGTCTGTGATCTCGCCGTTTTTCAGCGGTACATTGAAATCGCATCTAACCAGGACGCGTTTGCCCTTTGCGTTGATATCATCAACAGATTTCTTATTTAATCCCATGATTTAAAACCTCCATTATTATATAAACCGTTTTTGTTTCATTATGAAACGAGGCCCGGTCCTAAGACCGGACCTCTGATAGGTCTTGATAAATGCTCTTATGCCAGCTCGCTGAAGTATTTGATTGTGCGAACCATCTGGCTTACGTAAGAGTTCTCGTTGTCATACCAGGAAACAACCTGTACCTGGGATGTGCCGTCTGCCAGATTTACTACCATAGTCTGGGTAGCATCGAACAGAGAACCAAATCTCATACCAACGATATCGCTGGATACGATCTCATCTGTGTTGTAACCGAAGGACTCGGTAGCTGCTGCCTTCATAGCTGCGTTGATGCCCTCAACAGTAGCCTGTCCCTTAACAACTGCATTCAGGATCGTGGTGGAACCTGTCGGGGTCGGAACACGCTGAGCAGCGCCGATGAGCTTGCCGTTCAGTTCCGGAATAACCAGACCGATTGCCTTTGCAGCGCCTGTGCTGTTCGGAACGATATTTACCGCACCTGCACGGCTTCTTCTGAGGTCGCCTTTTCTCTGCGGACCATCCAGGATCATCTGATCGCCTGTGTAAGCGTGGATCGTGCACATGATACCGGATTCGATCGGCATATAGTCATTCAGAGCCTTTGCCATCGGAGCCAGGCAGTTTGTTGTGCAGGAAGCTGCGGAGATAACAGTATCTTCCGCTTTCAGTGTCTCATGGTTTACATTGTAAACGATAGTCGGAAGGTCGTTTCCAGCCGGAGCAGAAATAACAACCTTGCGAGCGCCTGCTTTGATGTGAGCTTCAGCTTTTGCCTTGGAGGTATAGAAGCCTGTGCACTCCAGAACAACGTCTACTCCAAGCTCGCCCCACGGAAGCTGGGATGCGTCAGCCATAGCGTAGATTTTGATTTCTGTGCCATCAACTGTGATGGAATCTTCACCAGCAGAAACCTTGTCAGCCAGTTCATATTTACCCTGAGAAGAATCATACTTCAGAAGGTGAGCCAGCATCTTCGGGCTTGTCAAATCGTTGATAGCCACTACTTCATAACCTTCAGCACCAAACATCTGTCTGAATGCCAGACGACCGATACGGCCAAAACCATTGATTGCTACTTTTACTGCCATAATCGCAATTCCTCCTAAAAATATAAATATAATATTTTTGCCTGCGCATACGCACAGAATGTTACCGTTTCCAATGATTGTTAAAGAAACGTCAACCTTATTAACATTCTACCCAATTTGTCCCAAAAATTCAAGACATATTTTTCATAAACTTAAAAAATATGGTTTTCTTTCGCGGAAAAAGGCATAATAACGGAAACCGCACTCCAGGAGCAGTTCGCGCACGCGCCCAAACTCCCCTGTGATCCATTCCGGAGCGTGCGCGTCCGAGCCGATGGTAACGATCTCACCGCCCAGCCGCCGGTACGCCTTTACGATATCCATGCATGGATTCGGCGCGCACAGACCCTGCTTATACCCGGCGGAATTGATCTCCAGCCCGACGCCGTGCTCAATAAGCGCTTTTAACGCCGCATCAAGCACATCCCGGTATTTCTCATAGGAATATTCGCGGTTTTTATTCGGGCCATAACGAACCACATAATCGAGGTGCCCATACGTATCCACGTTGGAAAACGCCGCCAGATTTTTCGGAACCGTCTCAAAATATGTCCGATATGCCTCTTCCTCCGTACGTCCCTCATAAAAATCAGCAAAATACGGGTCCTTTCCCTCTACCGTGTGGGAGGAGCCGATGATAAAATCGAAATCCCAGGCACGAGAATATTCATTTAAGAAATCGGCATACTGCGCCTCCAGCCCCAGCTCGATGCCGAACAGCAGCTCGATTTTGCCGCGGTATTTTTCCTTCAGCTTTAAGAACCCCTCCCGGTATGCAGCGGTGTCCACCTCAAAGGAAACGCCGTTTTCCAGCATCCCGTGATCCATATGCTCCGTAAAGCACATCGCGGTCAGCCCAAGCTGCAGCCCTTTTTCTATCATGCTCTCCATCGGCGCTTCCGAATCCGCCGAAAAGCTGCTGTGCAAATGACAATCTGTCAGAATACTCATAGGATGGTTCCTCCTCCAAGCACATTTTCTCCGTCGTAAAAAACGACTGCCTGTCCCGGTGTCGCCGCCCGCTGCGGCTCGTCAAACACACATTCGATCGTGTCTGCGCCCGTCATCCGGATGACTGCGGGAGCGCCCTTATGATTGTAGCGGATTTTCGCCGTCACGCGTCTCTCCCCGTCGATGCCCGGAACCGACATAAAATTCAGCCTGTCGGCAGTCAGACGCCGCTTAAACAGCTCCTCATTTTCGCCAACCACCACCTCGTTCGTCTCCGGACGGATGTCCGTCACGAACACGCGGCGCCCCATCGGAAGCTGCAGACCGCGCCGTTGTCCGATTGTATAATGCGTGATGCCGCGGTGCTGTCCGAGCACCTTGCCGTCCGCCGTCACAAAATTCCCGGCGGGCAGCTTCCTTCCGGTGTAATCCTCGATAAAAGCGGCGTAATCGTCGTCCGGCACAAAACAGATTTCCTGGCTGTCCGGCTTGTTTGCCACGCGCAGCCCGATCCTTTCCGCAATCCCACGGATTTCCTCTTTTGTGTACTCTCCCACCGGCATCAGCGTGTGCGTGAGCTGCTCCTGTGTGAGATTATAGAGCGCGTAGGTCTGATCCTTCGCGGCGGTCGCTGAACGGCAGATGGTGTACCTTCCGTTCGGAAGCTGCCGGATGCGCGCGTAATGCCCGGTCGCGATGTAGTCCGCGCCGATCGACAGACTTCTCTGCAGAAGCGCCTCCCACTTCACATAACGGTTACAGGCGATGCAGGGATTCGGTGTCCGCCCGCACAAATATTCCTGCGCGAAGTAATCTATCACCTTTTCCTTAAATTCCGCCTTGAAATTCATCACATAGTAGGGAATTTCCAGCGTCTGTGCCACGCGCCGCGCATCCTCCACGGCACTTAACCCGCAGCAGCCGCCATTCTCCTCCTGCGTCTGCTCTTCCTCATCCTGCCAGATCTGCATCGTCACGCCGACCACGTCGTAGCCCTGCTCCTTCAAAAGCCACGCTGCCACCGACGAATCGACGCCGCCCGACATTCCCACAACCACCTTTTTCTTCATATATAATATCCCGCCTGTCCAAATTTATTTTTCCGCAGGACATCTGTGGTTCCTGCTGTCTTAATACTCTTCTGCCTCGTCCTCTTCGCCCTCATGGATATCAGATTTCGGCTTCTGCAGACCTTCGATTTTGATGCCGTGCTTTTCCGCGTAATCCCAGAGCGCCGCATGGATTGCTTCCTCCGCAAGCAGAGAACAGTGCACCTTCACAGGCGGAAGCCCGTCCAGCGCCTCCATAACCGCTTTATTCGTTACCTGCAGCGCCTCCTGGATATTTTTGCCTTTTACCAGCTCGGTTGCCATGCTGCTGGTTGCCACAGCAGCGCCGCATCCGAACGTTTTAAATTTTACATCCTGGATAATACCGTTGTCGTCGATATCCAGGTACATGCGCATGATATCGCCGCATTTTGCGTTGCCCACGGTTCCCACTCCGCTGGCGTTCTCAATCTCGGGTTCTGGAAATGATCCATTACTTTTTCACTGTACATTTTTCTTCCTCCTTCATCCGGAACAGGTCTATTTCGACGCCTGTTTCTTCACAAAATCTTCATATAACGGAGACATGCTGCGCAGTCTCTCGACAATCTTCTTAATCGTATCTACCGTAAAATCAATATCCTCCAGCGTGGTCTCCTCGCTTAACGTGAGACGCAGCGAGCCGTGCGCAATCTCATGCGGAAGCCCGATCGCGAGCAGTACATGTGACGGATCGAGACTTCCCGATGTGCACGCAGAGCCGCTGGAACCGCAGATACCCTCCATGTCCAGCATGATCAGCATGGATTCTCCCTCGATAAACTGGAAACTGAAGTTCGCGTTGTTCGGGAGGCGATCGGTCCGGTCGCCGTTCAGACGCGTGTAGGGGATTTCCTTCAGCACGCGGTCGATCAGATGGTCGCGCAGCTCGATCTCCTTCGCAGTCCGCTCCGGCATGGAAGCCGCTGCGCGCTTTGCCGCAGCGCCAAGTCCCACGATACCCGGAATATTCTCCGTACCCGCGCGGCGCTTGCGCTCCTGCGCTCCGCCGTGGATAAACGAACGGATCTTCACGCCCTTGCGGATGTAGAGGAAGCCGATCCCCTTCGGTCCGTTCAGCTTGTGCCCGCTGGCGCTCAGCATATCAATATGGTACTCATCTACATTGATCGGAAGCTGTCCGAACGCCTGCACCGCGTCCGTGTGGAACAGGATGCCATGCTCATGCGCGATCTCGCCGATCTCCCTGATCGGCTGGACGGTGCCGATCTCGTTGTTTGCAAACATCACGGAAATCAGGATTGTAGTCGGACGGATCGCTTTTTTCAGCTCGTTTAACTTGATTTTTCCGTTCTCATCCACATCCACATAAGTGACCTCAAATCCGTTTTTCTCCAGATACTCGCAGGTATGCAGGATCGCATGATGCTCGATCTTGGAGGTAATGATATGGTTGCCTTTTGCGCGGTACGCCTCCGCCGTTGCCTTCAGCGCCCAGTTATCGGATTCCGAACCGCCCGCTGTGAAATAAATTTCATTTTCCTGCGCGTCCAGAATATGCGCGATCGTCTCGCGCGCTTCATTCATTGCCTTTTTGCTGCTTCCGCCAAGCTCATAGATGGTAGATGCGTTTCCATAAAACTCTGTGAAATACGGAAGCATCGCCTCCACAACCTCCGGCGCCGTCTTTGTGGTCGCCGCATTATCCAGATAGATTACTTTTTTCATATTCTCCACCTCAATTCTCACATTGTGCGGCAACATAGCCGCTTTTGCACTGTGCCTTTCTGCTCTCCCGGACCAGTTGGTCCAGCATTATTTCATCCACAGCCTCTGTTATACTGTCATTGATCCTCTGCCACACATACTTTGTCACGCAGAAGTCTGCGCCCTCGCATCCGGCATCCTCCTTCAGCCCCGGACACTCCACGGCGTCCAGGTTGCCCTCCAGCGCCCGCAGGATATCGCCCACGGAAATCTCCTCCGCCGGTTTTGCCAGCCGATAACCGCCCTGCGCGCCGCGCTCGCTGACAATCAGCCCCGCCTTTCGCAGCTTTCCGAAAAGCTGCTCCAGATAGCTTTCTGATATCTTTTGCCGCGCCGCCACGCTGCTGATGGGTACCGCCTCCTGTTCGCAGTGCAGAGCCAGATCGATTAACGCGCGCAGCCCATATCTGCCCTTTGTGGAAAGTTTCACGCTGCCACCTTCAATCCTTTATTTTTAAACCCGACTAAATCACTCGGATTTCTTTAAAAAAGAATATAGCACCCATTTCCGGTTCTGTCAAGGTGCTTCTTGACATATATTGCAAAAAAAGATTACTCTTCACCGTCAGTCCTGGCGAGTACACATGTGCCTTGAAAACGTTGAAGAATAATTGCAGGGGATGATACTCACATGCCTCACAAACATACCGTTTTAAAGGGAGCCGCCCTTTTAACCGCCGCCGGGCTTATCGGACGCATTATCGGCTTTTTTTATAGAATATTCCTCTCGCGCGTGATCGGTGCAGAGGGACTGGGAATTTACCAGCTTATTTTTCCGCTTTATGCGCTGTCCTTTTCGCTCACCGTATCCGGCATCCAGACCACGATCTCACGGTTTGTCTCCGCAAAAACCGCCTCCGGCGACCGCGGCGGAGCGCGCAGGATCTTCCACATAGGCATGGCGCTTTCCCTGGCCCTGTCCCTGTGCATGTCCTTCCTGCTGCTGCATTTCCACGGCTTTCTCGCGGAAAATTTTGTCAAGGAGCCGCGCAGCTCGGAGCTTCTGCGCCTGCTCGCCTACGCGGTTCCCTTCGGCTCCCTCCACGCATGCATCAACGGCTATTATTATGGGCTGAAACAGGCAAAAATACCCGCGATTTCCGAGATACTGGAACATTTGGTTCGCCTTGGCAGCGTCGTGCTGCTCTGCCGCATCTGGACAGAAAAAGGAATCGCCATCACGCCCGCAATCGCCGTTTACGGTATCATTCTGGAGGAATTTTTTGCCGCGCTTTTTTCCGCAACGGAACGCGTACCCGCCGCCATCTTTTTCCCCAAAG
>CABRSG010000102.1 GCA_902473545.1 uncultured Lachnospiraceae bacterium
GATTATTTCGTCTTCTTCCCCGTATGCCCGTCCAGATACACAAATCACATACTGCTTTCCGGCATCCATCCATACTGATTCTTTGCTTCCACCTGACGACATCAAAGATTCCGTCTCCAGGTAATTGTAATTTCCGCGTTCATCAATCTGGATCACGTTAGCCCAGCTTCCATATTTCTCCGTACCTGCCCCAAGGCTCCATGCATATTCGCCGCTCTCCTGCGGAACAAAGGAGTAGGACCAGTTATACTCCTTATTCGGAGTCATGCCTGCTGAAATACTCTCACTTCCGACTGCCGCAATTTCCTTAAAATCAGAAACGCCTCTCCGTTTTGCGATCCTGCTTACCTCATTCCAGTCAGTCGCGGACTCCTTCCGGTAACGAACCTGGATGCAATCTCCATCTTCGCGTTCTTCCACATTCGAATTAAAACGGTTTCCATGACTATCCCGGTAATTGTACAGGCTCATCTGTTCCTGTGTTCCATCTGCGTAAGTTACCTGAAGCTTAAATACATCCGAAGCATCCCGGAATATCGTGTAGTCTGTCTCATCTCCTAAAATATCGACCTTTGTTATTTCTTTCTCCGCAAACTTGCTGAGAAGAACGGAAAAGCTGCCTGTTTCATTTGAAGAGTAATACTTCGCCCGATATGTATAGGTCTCTCCTGCTTTCAAATTGTACACCAGGGAGAAATTCCCGTCTGTACCGCCAGCGTCGTCCTCTTCCAGATATTCATCGCCGCAGTACAGATACACAATGGTGTCATTATATCCTTCGCTGCTGAAAACATACCTTCCATCCTCTTCCGGAGTAAAGATGCATTCCACTGCCTGATTACGCTCGCTGATCGTCACTGTCGCTTTCTGATCCAGACTCAGGGTAATTGACTTCTCCGGTTCCGGATTCTCTGCTTCCCCGACTCTCTTCACACAGATTTCCGTTGCGTTGTAGGTGGTGCATACCAGCACACAGGTCTGATCCTTCTGCAGAGAAATGCGTTCGCCAGCCTCACGCAGACCGTTCTCTTCGTCATAATAGAAGCGGCAGCTGGCTTCGCTGCTATACTGCACTTCATATTTTCCCGCTTCGCAGCCGTAAAGGAATACATCGTCGTGCGATAGCCATAGGAAATAATCTGCGGCTCATCCTGCCGTATTGCCGGAAGACTGCCTGCATCTACCCTTACACTCTGCACCGTTACCGGCTCTACTGCGATTTTCTCCGTTTCAATTGCGCTTCCGGAGCTAAAAGACAGATACGGAACAACGCTATACGTTCCGACGGGAAGCGTATCTCCACTATAATACTCATCGCCGTCCTTCTCTACCCGGTACCGCAGCGTATTTCCCTGCAGATCCGCATACTCCTTTGCAGTACTTACCGTTCCGTCTGAATAGGTAACCGCTGCCTTCACATTTTGTCCGCTAAAGGCTTCCAGTCCGGCAATATATTCCTTCTTCAGTGCATTCAGGACAATTTTTTCAATATCGCTCTTCGCTGTAAGCTCCGCCTCCAGCGTCTGATATCTGTCCGGCGCCTCCAGGTATATATAATAGGTATCCGGCTCCGCCGCCAGAAGCAGACTCCTGTATCCTGATGTACTGCTTACCTGCGCCCGGTTTCTCTCCCTGCTCAGAACCTGCATATTATTTACCGGAAGGTTAAACTCCAGCTCATATTTTCCAGCAGTCTCCGACTGGAATTTATACAGCGCTTTCCCCTGGTTCAGCGAAAGCTTCGCCGGTTCACCCGGAATCATCGTTCCCTGGCAGGCGTCCTCCAACGAAACCACTTTAAATGGAACGTCCGTATACGTTTCCCCGCAGGTTATCCGCATGACATAATCCCCGGGAACATCCGCCTCCACTTCTCCTTCTTCCACTGCGCCGCTTCTGTATAAGGACGCTCCTACCCAATTATCATAGGAATCATAGCCATACACCGAAGTAGCGTAAGTCTTTTCGTCAGAATACACGATCCTTACCCGAAACTCCGACGGGTTGATCTCTTCAAATTTCTCGATATACTGCAGACTCTCCGATACGCCCAGCGCCTCGATACCAACAACTTCCGGTACCGCTTCAATCGTAAGGTTGGTCGTTACAGGCATATCCTCATAAGAATATACTCTCAGATAATATTCTCCTGCATCAATCGAACTTTCTAATGTTCTCCATCCCTCATATCTACATTCAAGATTTTCCCCATCGAATGTGTACAGACTTATCCCTACATCACTATCACATTTGAAGAAGTATCTTCCTTTTTCTGCTTTAAATCTGTAAAATGTTGTTTCCTCATTTTTGCTGACATCTACCCTCTGGCTTCCCAGAGAGACCGTTTCCCATTCAAACGCATTAACGGGCTTCACAGAAACAGGGTAACTGGTAAGAATATCACCGGTTAATCGATCCAATATCTTGATGGAGTATTCGCCGGACGGCTGCCCGCTCCATGTATCTACACCCTCCCCATTCTGGTCATACATGTCAAGCCACGGACTATTTCCATAGGAATCCTGCGCACTTCCGTTTTTATATGTTATCGTCTCCGACGGAATCCCTTCCCCATAGCTCAACGTCAGCGACAGCCCATTTTGAAATATACGATCGAAGTTTGCAATAAACTCCGTCCTTGCCGGTTTTGCTTCAACGGACAGAATCTCCGGAACATAGTTAATATTCAATGTCACCGACTCTGCCTTATTGTCTTCATTTTCATCATTGCGATTGCGGAATCCCATGTAATAGGTTGTGCCGGATTCCATTTCATATAGCCCATCCACGAACCAGTCGCTGGACATTAACACTTCATAGCCGTTATCCGTTTTCTTAATAAGCTTTCCATAAACGTAATAATAAGCATTGCCGTATTCATCATTGCTTATACGAATACGATATCTTCCGTTCCTGTCTGGCTGGAACCGGTAATACGTATATTCATCGCCGCATGGAAGACCTGCGTTCTCTCCCTCAATCAATGATCCTGCCGGATTCAGATCCCCCACCGTGAAAAGATACTGGTACACCACTTCGCCCGCGTATATTTCCGCCAGATATTCGCCACGCTGAAGCTCTGACGCGCTCCAGGCATACTCTCCGTCTCCTATAACAAACCTTATGTTCACTGTATTTCCATAAGAATCTGTCGCATAATTATCCTTTGCCAGAACCTCCTGGCTCTCTCCATCATCATAGCCAAATGTAACCGTCGCCCCGGCCAGCAAATTGATGTCGTCATTTCCCACACGCCAGCTCGTCGGCTGCCCGGATACCTCAATAGAGGTAAGCGTTGGCTGATTTACTATTGAAATTACCCGTTCTTCCGGCTCTTCATATCCTTCATAGGTATAAAATGCAATATAGTATTTTGTTTCCGCTAATAATCTATATCTGCTGCTCGATACCGGATTGACATACTGATAATCTTCTTCTGCCTTTTCGTATATGTCCATATTCTCTACCCCGTCAAAGTACCATGTTCCGTCCTTTGAAGGTGTAAAAGTATACCAATACATCCGGCTCTGCGGGCTGCTGACCGTGATATCCCCGCCTTCTGTGAGTTCGCCTTTGTATTTATCCGATGCTATCAGATCGACAGCCTTGATCGTATAACTTGTGCTTACATCCCCACAGGTAAACTCCACATCATACGTTCCCTCCGGCAAAGTGCTATTCATGTAATACGTAATATATCTGTCCGGCGTATACGCACAATATGTAATCCAGTATCCATACTTATCCTCTGCCCCGGATCTCCATTTTTCAAATTCAACCGTATCGCTGCTTTCATCGTCATAGGTCAGAATAATTCTGGCACCGTCAGCCTGATACTCCTCGAGCCCGGCTATAAACGTTGTCTGTCCTTCCATTTCCACTGACATCCCCGTAACGACCGGAATATACCGAACCTCTAATACCGCATCTTCCGATTCGCCGCATACGCCCACATAATAGGTTTCGCCCGCCTCAAGCTCATAGTCACGTCTGCGATAATTAGAATCTATCCAGGATATCTCCTCATACCCTGTTTCGGTCCCTTTTAAAATCTTTGTATTTTCAAAGCCCTCAAATGCATACCTGCCGCTCACCTCCGGCTGGAACCTATAAAAGACGTCATACGATTCTCCACCTGCTATTCCTGTGTTTTCTCCCAAAGACAGAGGCGCTTCCGCCCGATTCAAGTCCTCCACAGTGAAGTCGTATTCATATAGCACAATTTCTTCGGAGTATGCCTGCGCGGTATACGTACCCACGCTAAGCTCAGACACATTGTAGATGCATTCCCCGTTCTCATCAACAAACCTTATGTATACAACATTCCCATAAGAATCCTCTAGCCAATTATCCTCTGCCTGGACAGTCCTTTTATTTCCATTATCATAGAAAAAGGTAACCTTAGCCCCCTCCAGCACTGTATCGCTATCGCTTACTATACATCTGCTCACCGGCTGACCCGATATACTCACCGAAGTTAATATGGGTATATTTTTTATGCTGATTCTTCGCGTGTCTGACCCGGCTGCACTTCCTCTATAAAATGCAATGCAATAATTTTTTTCTGCTGACAGGATATATTTATTGCCGTCCAATGTGCCGTCCCATGAACTTACATACTGGTAATTTACATATTGATAATTGTCTTCCTCCTTCTCGTATACGGTCATACCATCTGCACCACCAATTACCCACGCTCCCGTTTGAGGCGGGATAAAAGAATAATAGGCAAACTGCTCCCATGGGCTGCTGACACCAGGTGTAGTTCCCACCTGCAATTCCCCTTTATATCTATCTGATTCTACCAGATCAACAGACGAAACCAGATATTCCGCCATTACGCCCCAGCAGGAAAATATCGCTTTATAATCTCCTTTGAGGAATGTGGAATCCACACTAACACTTGGGTTATCCGCAACACTCTCCGCATAAGTGAGAATTGTATTTCCATAAGCATCGTCTACCCAAGAAGTTAACTCATCAAATTCTACCGTAGCGCTGCTTCCATCCTTATATGTCACCTTAATTCGGGCACCGCAGGGTGAATACCCCTCAAGCCCGGCTATAAACGTTGTCTGCCCAGTCTGCTCCACTGACATGCCCACGATGGTATGCTCATCGGATACGCTCTGTGCGTCAACTGCGTAAGCCTCCATTTCCACAGCAGAACTGTCGACGGTTCCCTCTTCTCCGATGATCAGCTCTTCCTCTGCTCCTTCCGGCTCTGCTTCCTCTGCGGTTTCCTCCACAGGTTCATCTGCCGTCTCTTCCGGCAGCGTTTCCTCTGCAGTCTGTTCGGGCGCCGCTTCCTCTGCGCTCTCTGCTGCCTGCTCGGGCGCTGCTTCCTCTGCGCTCTCTGCTGCCTGCTCGGGCGCTGCTTCCTCTGCGCTCTCTGCTGCCTGCTCGGGCGCTGCTTCCTCTGCGCTCTCTGCTGCCTGCTTGGGCACCGCTTCCTCTGCACTTTCCACAGATGCCTGTTCAGGTACCGTTTCCGCTTCCGCCTGCAGCACAGCCTCCTCCGCCGGAACCGTCTCTGCGTTTTCCACGAAGATTTCCTCCGCTGCCGACGCATCTGCAGCGCTGACAAGTAATGCTGATGAATCCACACTGGTAAACGTCATTACCAGAGCCATCAAAAACGCTAATCGCCGTTTCCTCATATCTCATTTTTCCTCCTTCAAAATATAATGTTTTTATGATACCTCTTTTGGGTGCTTTGGTCA
The DNA here is from genome assembly GCA_902473545.1 of uncultured Lachnospiraceae bacterium. Classification (GTDB taxonomy): domain Bacteria; phylum Bacillota; class Clostridia; order Lachnospirales; family Lachnospiraceae; genus Marvinbryantia. The sequence goes on from CABRSG010000102.1 coordinate 5,724, forward strand.
ACCAAATGCCGATTTTTATGGACTTTTTTATCCATTTTTGTTATAATTACAAAATCAATCTGTCCGGTTTTTTTGTAAAATCTTACAAATGACATTATGGAAGCTGTATGATACAATATAATTTTGTATGAATGGTTACTTATATTCAAAGGAGAAACATCATGTGGAAAACAAAGTTGAAGAAAATATGTGATATTCTGCTATTTCTATTGTTTACTGCGCTTTTTGCCTACTGTATGCTCCACCCGGAGCTATATTGTAAGACAGACAAGGAAACTGGCGCTCTGACGCTGCGGCCATTTTTGCTTGCCGCCGAGATTCTGGTATTTCTTGCGGGGACGGCGCTGCTCTTTTTCCGCAGCCGCATCACACAGCTTCTGGCAAAGTATGCCCGCCCAGCATTGCGGTCATGGCGCTTACGCCCTGCATTGCGTTTGCGTTTACCTATGTGATCACGCATTCCATACCGAAAAACTATTTACCCAGAAATTACCGGAATCTTGCGCATTCCCCGGAGATTATCTTTTATAATGTCCTGGCTGCGGCGATGATCCTGCTCGTTTTCCTGATAATCACAAACAGCATCAGGGTCTCCTGCAATCTGCTTGTTTTTGTCAGCATTATCTATTGTGTCGCCAATTTTTACGTGACCCGGTTCCGCGATATTCCGATCCTGGCGTCCGATTTTTATTCCCTGCGGACAGCCGCTGCCGTGGCGGGGGATTACTCCTACAAGCCTAACTTCATTTGTCTGTTTGCAGTGCAGGCGGGGCTTGTGTACCTGTTTTTCTTCCGCTGTCTCGGGAAAACGCGCCTGTTTTCCGCAAAGCGCAGGCTTGCCTTCGCAGGCATCAGCTGCATCATCCTCGCGATCTGGGGAAAGATTTTTGTATTCTCAGACTATCTGGAAAGCCGCGATATCCATTTAAGCATGTTCAAGCCGCTGGCTGGTTATAATTCGAACGGTACATATGTTACCATCATCCGCAGCTTCCAGTATATGAAAATTGACAAGCCGGAAAACTATTCCGCAGAGCAGATCGCGCAGATCACAGAGAACTATACCAGCGATAAAGCGATGGCTTCCGATGATTACCCGAATATCATCGTGATCATTGACGAGGCGTTTTCGGATCTTGGCGTTCTCGGCGATCTGGAAGCGAACACCGATTATATGCCGTACATTCACAGCCTGCAGGAAAATACCATCCACGGCTATACCTACGCCTCCGTGCTCGGCGGCGGCACGGCGAACTCAGAGTTTGAGGTGCTGACCGGAAACAGTATTGCCCTGCTCCCGCAGAACTGCATTGCTTTTCAGGCTTATCTGAAGCAGAAAATGTCCTCTCTGGTTTCGGACTGTGCGGATCTGGGCTACCAGGGGCTGATCGCTGCTCACCCCTACGCCGCCAGCAACTACGGGCGTCTGACCGCCTACCCGCTGCTCGGCTTCCAGACATATTTAAGCACGCCGGATTTCCCGGAGGATGCGGAGCGCATTCGGGGCTATATCTCAAATGCTGAGGTGAATAATATGATCATCCGGAAATATGAGGAAGCAAAAGCCGATTCCGACCAGCCGTTCCTCTTCTACACGATGACGATGCAGAACCACAGCGGCTACAAAAAGAAGCCGACGAACCTGCAGGATACTATCAAGCTGCCAGAGCATCCGAGCGCCGAGGCGGAGCAGTATCTGAACTGCATCAAGCATTCTGATGAAGCGTTTGAAGAGCTGACCGGTTATTTTTCACAGGTGGACGATCCGACCGTCATTTTGTATCTCGGCGACCATCAGCCAAATATGGAAACGGATTTTCTGAACAGCATCACTGACGGAGCTTACGAAAACTGGGATGAGGAAGAACTGATGAAGCGCTATGCGATTCCCTTTATCCTCTGGTCGAATTATGACCTGCCGGTAAAGGAGTACGAAAAAACAAGCATGAACTTCCTTTCGAGCATCCTGTTTGAGAACTGCGGTCTTCCGATGACAGGCTACCAGAAATACCTGCTGGATTTCGCCAAAGAAGTGCCGGTATTTACCGCAAACGGCTACTGGGGAGCCGACGGCGGCTTTTACAAGAAGGACGACACCTCCTCCCCCTACTATGAGACAGTACAGGAGTACTGCAGTCTCCTCTACAATAACATCAAGGATGTCAAAAACCGTCCGGAAGGCTTTTACGAGCTGCTGACAGAGTAATATAATTCATGTAAATAGCAACAAAAAACTGACAGGGAACACCGTTTTAAAAGCTGTTCCCTGTCAGTTTTTTACTATGAAAGTCCCGACCTGCGTCTATGCATCTTGCAAGCTCACTTGCACAGATGTATAGACATTGGACGGGCTAACCATATCTGTTTTATTTTATCTGGCTCTCCAGCACCTCAGCCGCCTTTGCAAGCGCGTCTTTT
>CABRSG010000103.1 GCA_902473545.1 uncultured Lachnospiraceae bacterium
GGAAAAAATGATTCCCGCCTGCGACCTCTCCGAGCAGATCAGCCTCGCTTCCAAAGAGGCCTCCGGCACGGGAAATATGAAATTTATGCTGAACGGTGCGCTTACGCTCGGCACGATGGACGGCGCCAATGTGGAGATCGCAGAGCGTGTGGGAAATGAAAATATCTATATCTTCGGTCAGAGCAGCAAGCAGGTTATCGACCGCTACGCAAAGGGCGATTACTGCGCGCACGACTGGTATGAGAGTGATCCGAACCTCCGCCGCGCGATCGATTTTCTGTGCAGCCCCGAAATGAAGAAGGCAGGACATGAAGAAAATCTGTCCCGCCTGCAGAATGAACTAATCTGGAAAGACTGGTTTCAGACGCTGCCCGACTTCAACGCCTATCTGGTACGCAAAAGCCAGGCAATGATGGATTACGCCGCAAGCCCGGAAAACTGGAGCAAAAAAGCGCTTGTCAATATCGCAAAGGCCGGCTTCTTCTCCTCCGACCGCACAATTGCGGAATATAACCGCGACATCTGGCACCTGGGAGAGTAACCTACAGAACCTGCCACCGGCAGCTCCCTTCGGATGCAGGGCAACAAATAAGAGCCGCCGGACCTACCGGCTCCGGCTGACTGCGCGGTCTGCTATCTTACGCTAATTCATGCATCCACACACGCATCTGGTTTTCTCCTCTGTTCGCCCATGTGTAGTAGGGAATTGCCGTGAGAACCGCTTTTTCCTTTGCCGGGCGTTCCTCGCTATACAGCGCGTCCGTGCCCTTCATCCGGTAGCCGTCCATTTTCAGCAGCATGTTTCCCGCCAGCACGCCTTCTTCGCACCAGACTGCCTCCGGATCTGCCGTCTCCGGGATCCGCAGACTCTGGACATCCATTCCGTTGTCGACCCCCTCGAAGCAGTAAACGATCGGTCCGCGCATGAGCGCCACGCAGCCTGCATCGTCCCGCACCTTCTGGTTGGCAAATACTTTTCTGACCGGCATATCAAACAGCACCTCCACCCGGTCGCCCTCCTTCCAGGCGCGCTCCAGGTACAGATAGCCCTTCTTTAAATATGTCTCCACGTCGACTGCTTCTCCGTTTACCTTCACGATCGTGCCCTTATCCTTTGGCTTTACATAGCCCGGGATGTGGATCGCCAGGGTGAATTCCGTCTCCTTCGGGGAAATCTGATAAACGACCTTTCCCTCCCACGGATAGCTACTTTCCACGGAAATCCTCGCCTTTTTCAGATCCGCCTCCTGTCCGATCAGCAAGTGGGAGTAAACGGTATCCGCGCTCTCGCTCCACGTATAGGACGCAAGGGACGTCACCAGGCGAACCAGATTCGTCGGACAGCAGGCGCATTCGTACCAGCCCGGACGTTCCGGCAGCGCATGACGGTACCCGAAAATCTTTCCGGAAACGCCCGGCTGGATTTCCAGCGGATTTACATAGAAGTAGCGCTTTCCGTCAAGCTGGATACCGCTGATGGTGCCGTTGTAAAGCTCCCGCTCCATAATATCCGCATACGCTCCGTCCGCCTCGATCTCCAGCATCTGCTTTGCAAAAAATACCATTGCGATCGACGCGCAGGTTTCCGCATACGCCATATCGTTCGGCAAGTCGTAGTCCTCCGAAAATGCTTCTCCCTCCATTGTAGAGCCGATGCCTCCGGTGATATACATCCGCTGGTTTACAATGTTGTTCCAGAGTGTGCGACATGCCCGATACAGTCGTTCGTCGCCGTCCTCTCCTGCCAGATCCGCCATCGCCGTATACATATAAACCGCGCGCACTGCATGTCCGACCGCTTTATCCTGCTCATAGATCGGTTTATACGTCTGCGCGTATTTCGTATCCAGCGGATCAAGCGTGTACTGTCCCCAGTGCCGCCAGCCTCTTTTCACCTTTTCCTCATAGAAATAATCCGGATTTTTTCCGCGCTCCCCCAGGAAGAACCGCGCCATTTTCTTATATTTTTCTTTTCCGGTCGCGCGGTAGAGCTTCATCAGACCGATCTCCACCTCCTGGTGTCCCGGTATACCGCGCTCCTTATCCTCACCGAAGCGGCTGATGATGTGATCCGCCATCCGCTCCATAACGTGAAGGAGCTTTGTCTTTCCGGTAGCCTGGTAATATGCCACCGCCGCCTCCATCATATGTCCCGCGCAGTAAAGCTCGTGGCATTCCTCCAGGTTCTGCCAGCGGTGCTCCGGCTCCTTGATGGTAAAGTAGGTATTCAGATAGCCGTCCTCCTGCTGAGCCTGTGCAATGATCTCGATCATCTCATCAGCGCGCTTTTCCAGCCCGGCGTCCGGCTTTACCGTCAGCGAGTAAGCGACGCCCTCCAGCCATTTCGCCACATCGCTGTCCTGGAATACCATCCCGTAAAATTCTCCCTCGCTAAGCCCGGCGGCAATACGAAAGTTTTCAATGGCATGACTTTTTGCGACGCCCTCCACCTCGTCGTTCAGAACCTTTTCCTGAAACGGAATCACGACGTCGATCATCCGCTTCTGCATTCCGGACCAGAAGCCGTCCCTGATCTGTACCTGTTTTACGGTAACTTCATTTCCCGCTTTTTTCATCCTTGCTGTCTCCCTGTTTTAGCATTCACCTTTTTTCAGCATCATTACCGCCTCGTACGGGCACAGCTCCCCCTCCGACAACGGCTCCGCGTAATTGTGGATAAGCGTCCTGGCATCCTTCCACTCCCCGGGCAGGCTGCATTTTACCGTCTCGCCGGTGAAGTTTGCGTACACCAGCAGCTTTGCGTTTTCATTGGTTCTGGTGTAGGCGAAGATCTGTTCGTCGTCCGGCATCAACAGCTCAAACCTGCCGTCCACCAGCACGTTCAGCTCTTTTCTGAGCGCGATCAGCTTCTGGTAATAGTAGAAAACGGACGCCGGATCTTTGCGCGCTTCTTCCACATTAATCGCCGTATAATTTGGATTTACTCCAATCCACGGCTCTCCCTCGGTGAAACCGGCGTTCTTTTCGCTATTCCACTGCATCGGCGTGCGGGCGTTGTCCCTGCCGCGCGCGTAGATGGACGCCATCACATCCTCCTCGGAATAACCAGCGGCGATGCGTTCATGATACATATTGATCAGTTCGATATCACGGTAGTATGTGATATCCGGGAAATTCACATTTGTCATGCCCAGCTCCTCGCCCTGGTAGACAAACGGCGTTCCCTGCATTCCGTGAAGCACCGTTGCCAGCATTTTGGCAGATTCCACCCGGTATTTACCGTCGTCTCCCCAGCGCGAGACGATGCGCGGAAGATCGTGGTTATCCCAGAAAAGACTGTTCCAGCCGCATCCGTATAGTTCGTTCTGCCATTTCGCCAGCGTCTTTTTGAGCGCCGTAAGAGAGAGCGGCATCATATCCCACTTTTCTTTGCCCGGCTGCTGGTCAAGCAAAATATGCTCAAACTGGAACACCATCGAAAGCTCGCTGCCGTCCGGTGCGCTGTACAGCTTTCCGCCCTCCGGGTCCGCGCTCCACGCCTCCCCGACGGTAAGAAGATCGCCCTTCTGGAAGGTCTCACGGCTCAGCTCCTTCAGATATTCGTGAAGCTTTGGTCCGTTGCCGGTAATCATGCGGTCCGGCTCCTTGCCGACCAGATCGATCACATCCAGACGGAAGCCGCCCACGCCCTTGTCCATCCACCAGAGGATCATGTCGTAAAGCTCGCGCCGCAGCTTCGGATTCTCCCAGTTCAGATCCGGCTGCTTTACCGAAAACTGGTGCAGATAATATTGTCCGACCTCCGGCACCCACTCCCATGCGGAGCCGCCGAAGGCTGCCTTCAGATCGTTTGGCAGCACACCTTCCGCACCGTCGCGCCACACATAATAATCGTGATAAGGATTTTCCCTGCTCTTCTTCGCCTCCAGGAACCATGGGTGTTCATCTGAGGAATGGTTTAATACCATGTCCAGAATGATGCGGATACCGCGCTTTTTCGCCTCCGCTATCAGCTCCTCCATATCCGCCAGCTTTCCGAAAATGGGATCAATGTCCCGGTAATCCGAGATATCGTATCCGCAGTCATCCTGCGGAGACCGAAACACCGGTGAGAGCCAGATCGCATCGATACCAAGCTCCGCCAGATAGTCAAGCCTCCGGATAATTCCCTGCAGATCCCCGATACCGTCCCCATTGCTGTCCTGAAAGCTTCTCGGATAAATCTGGTACACCACTGCATTTTTCCACCACTGCGTTTTCATTTCATTCACCATTGCCGCACCTCGTTTTTTCTTTTTTCATATCTGCTGTTTTTTATGCGTCATTCTTTTCCTTCTCTATCGCCGCATACACTCTGAGCAGCTCGCCCACGCTCCACGCCTGCGCAAAGCACCCTCTGGAAGCGCCCGGATTGCCGCCGTCGTAGATCTCCGGGAGCTGTCCGATGCAGCCCTCACGCAGCGCGCTCTCCAGCACCTCAAGCTGTTCACACACGCGGTGCTTTGCCGCCTCGCTGTAATCATGCACCTTCAGCCACGCCAGGTAGTAGCTGCCAAGCGGATATGTCCACACCGTCCCCTGGTGGTACGCCATGTCGCGCTCAAACATACTGCCCCGGTAATACGGATGAAATTCGGGATCGTCCTCAGCCAGAGTTCGCAGCCCATAAGGAGTATACAATTTTTCGTATACCATGTCCACAATCTTTTTTTCTTTTTCGCCATCGAGCATCGTAAAGGGCATCGACACCGCCCAGATCTGGTTGCAGCGAAACTGCCGGTCCGCGTGTGTCCCCGAAATGACATCACGAAGGTATCCCGCATCCTCCAGCCAGAATTTTTCTGCAAAGGAGCGGCGCACCCTTTCCGCAAGCACACCGTATTGCATATCCGACAGCGCTTCTTTGCATTTGTCCGCCGCCTGCTGCTTTCCGTTGCACCCCGCCTCGCCTTTCTTCTCCACGACCGCTTTCAGCCGCTCCATAATGCAGAGCGCGTTATACCAGTAGGCGTTGATTTCGACCGGTTTTCCATGACGCGGCGTGGGAAGGACGTCGCCTGCACGGACGTCCATCCATGTCACCTGCTGCAGCCCTTCGCCTGCCATGATCAGTCCGTCCGCATCCATATGGATTCCGAATGCGGTTCCGCTTCGGTAGCCCTCGATGATGTGCCGCATCACCGGATACAGCCCGCGCACAAAACTCTCGTCCCCTGTCGCCTCATAGTAGAGCCAGACACAGTTGATGAACAGAAGTGCCGCGTCCGCCGTATTGTACATCGGCTCATTTCCGCCCTCCGGGAACAGGTTCGGCATCAGTCCGTCCCGCTCGTTCACGGCAAAGGTGCGCAGAATCTTTTTTGCCGTCTCATACTGCCCGGTTAAAATGCAAAGCCCCGGGAGCGCGATCATAGTGTCCCTTCCCCAGTCCTCAAAAAACGGAAAGCCCGCCAGAATCGTATCACCCCCGGTCGATTCCCTTTTTGCGATGAACTGGTCAGCGCTTTTCGAGAGCATCCGCGCACAGGCAGAACGAAAACCTGCCTTTTGTTCCAGCCCTGCCCGATACTTTTTCAGATCAGAGATAATTTCTTCCGCCGTATCCGCCGTCTGTTCCATTTCGTAGACAATTTCCAGCGTCCGCGTCTCCTGCGGCTTTATCTCGCAGGAAATTTCATGATTTGCCTTTACCCGCCCATATTTCCGGCGGCCGTCGCAGGCATCGTAGCGGTAGAAATATGTTTCTTCTTTTTCCGGAATTTCCGTCACCTGCCCATTTGTGCGGAAATACAGCGTCATATTATTAGAAGAAACTGCTCCCTCCGAAAATATGAATTTCTGCGTTTTCTCCGGCTCCACGCCCTTCGGCGTAAACTGAAAAAACGGCGTAACCACCAGTCTGCCCGCCTCGCTTCCGCGGTTGCAGATCTCGTAACGGATACCGATGGCGTTCGCTCCCCGCTTCATCCCGATTTCCTTGCGGATTTCCATTCCCCGCACCTGGAACCGCCAGACAGGTGTGTCCTCATAGGTAAAGCCGGAGAGATAAAGGTAGCCCTCCTCCCAGTGTCCGTCGGCAAATTCCTGACTGGAAATCCAGCAGGCTTCCTCCTCAAACCCCACACGCTCCGAAAGCCGGTGCAGCATATTATAGCGGTGGTTTGGCGCCTTCGTGCACGCCATCAGAAGCGCGTGGTCACCGCGCGCCGCGGAACCGATCATCGTCGCTGAGGAAAATCCTCCCAGATAATTTGTCATCAGAAAACAATTTTCCTGCCCGCGCTCTCTTGTACTCCAGTCCTGTTTTCCGTAAATCCATTTCATGTCCTAAACTCCATCCGTGTTTCCGACACCAATCCGCCGGAAATTTTTTATTTCTCTCATGCTGGTGAAAATCCAAGAATCAGCGCGCTGTGCGCCTCCACGCAGGCCTTGTCCGAAGCCTTTCGCTGCTCCTTCCACAAAAAACTGTTTTCGCCGTCTGCAAGCACCTGCCAGGCTCCTTCAGGAAGCGTGACCGTCTGCGCCGCCTCGCCTGCATTGTATACAATACACAGCGTGTCCCACGTCATGCGTGCGCCGCCGGACTTCTGCTCCTCGCCGGAACCTTTGCACGCGCCGCCGCACTGTCCATCCACACGGGATTCCGTATGCGTGCCGTCCCGGTTGTCCACCATAAATCCCACTAACTGTGGTTTTGTCCACATACCGTATATGCGCGCTCCCGCCTGCGGCGTTTTGTCGCACAGTCCCGGAAGCTGTTTTCGCAGAGCGATCAGCCCTCTGTAATAATCCACCAAGTCCCGGTTTTCCCAGGCACGCCTCCAGTGAAGACGGTTCAGTGAGATTGGCGACCGGAAGGTGTTGTCCTCGCCCTCCTTCGTGCGGGCAAATTCCTCGCCCGATAAAAGAAATACGCTTCCCTGACAGGTCATATAAACCGCTGCTGCCAGCTTATTCACCTTTTTCCAGATTGTCTCATTCGGTACCGTTTCCATGATCCGGTCCCACAGCGTATGATTGTCGTGTGCGGATACATACGTAATAATCTGCGCGGGCGACTTCACACAAAGTGCATTCGTTCCCTGCCACGCCCGCACGCTGTTCAAAATGTCCGCTTCCATCCCCTGTGCTCCGTTCACGAAGCCGTTTTTATCCACATCAAAGACAGAGCCTTTTGCAGTGTTTCTTGTATTATCGCAGAAAATGCCTATATTATCGTCCAATTCAGAAAGATTTTCCTTCAGCGCGCCCTTCGCCGCACCCTCCATCGCTGTATCTGTCGCTCCCCACGGCTCCCCGTACAGCAGCTTTTCTCCTTTCCCGAAGCGCTCATCCAGCGTGCGCCGGATAAGGTTCATCAATTCCACATCCAAAAGCCCCATCAGATCAAAGCGAAAGCCGTCGATGTGGTATTCCTCCGCCCAGTAAAGCACTGAATCGAGAATATATTTTCCGCACATCGGGCGCTCGTTTGCCGTATCATTCCCGCAGGCGGAGCCGTCCGACACAGAGCCGTCCTCATGAACGCGGTAATAATACCACGGAACCGTCCGCTGAAACCAGGAATCCAGCGAGTACGTATGATTGTATACAACATCCATAATCACACGGAAGCCCTGGTGATGCAGCGCCTGCACCATCTCCTTCAGCTCACGGATGCGCACCTCGCCGTGCTGCGCGTCGGTGGCGTAGGAGCCCTCCGGCACGTTGTAATTGACCGGATCATAGCCCCAGTTAAATTCCGTTTCCTCTCCCGCCTCATCAACAGAGCCGTAATCGTACACCGGCATGAGCTGCACATGCGTTACGCCCAGATCCCGCAGATACGCGCATCCGGTCTTATGCAGCCCGTCGCCGCAGAGCGAGGTATCTTCACACAAAAACGCCTTATATTTTCCGCGGTACTCCTCCGGGAAGCCGCCGCTCTTGTCCCAGGAAAACTCTTTCACATGCAGCTCATAGATAATATTTTCCATTGGCCTGCACGGCGCACAGTCTTCCTCCCAGCCTGCCGGATCCGTCCTCGTCAGATTGACCGCCATGCTGCGCTTTCCGTTGACCCCGCACGCTTTTGAATACGGATCCGCCGTCCTCCGCGTTTCGCCCTCAACCGTCACGTCGAAATCGTAATAA
>CABRSG010000104.1 GCA_902473545.1 uncultured Lachnospiraceae bacterium
GGCTGCGGAATCCGTTACCGTTATGGTATGTTCAAACAGAAAATCGAGGACGGCTATCAGGTAGAGGTGCCGGATACCTGGTTAAAGGACGGCAACCCGTTTGAGCTGCGCCGCCCGGAATATGCAAAGGAAGTAAAATTCGGCGGTTATGTGCGCGTGGTATACGATGAGAGAACCGGACGCAACCACTTCGTACAGGAGGGTTATCAGTCCGTGCGCGCGGTGCCGTATGATTTCCCGATCGTTGGATACAACAACCGCGTTGTAAACACCCTGCGCATCTGGGATGCGGAGGCGATCAGCGAATTTCAGCTTGACTCCTTCGACAAGGGCGATTACCGCAAGGCTGTAGAGCAGGAAAATCTTGCCCGCAACATCGTAGAGGTTCTTTACCCGAACGATAACCACTATGCCGGAAAAGAGCTGCGTCTGAAACAGCAGTATTTCTTCATCTCCGCAAGCGTGCAGGCAGCGATTGAAAAATATAAGAAGAACCACAGCGATATCCGAAAATTCTACGAGAAGGCGACCTTCCAGCTCAACGATACGCACCCGACGGTGGCAGTCGCAGAGCTGATGCGTATCCTGCTCGATGAAGAGGGACTTACCTGGGAAGAGGCGTGGGACGTTACCACAAAGACCTGCGCTTACACGAACCACACGATCATGGCTGAGGCTCTGGAGAAATGGCCGATCGAGCTGTTCTCCCGTCTGCTTCCGCGTATCTACCAGATCATCGAGGAAATCAACCGCCGCTTTGTAGCGGAGATCGAGGCGAGATATCCGGGCAACTTTGAGAAGGTGCGCAAGATGGCGATCATCTTCGACGGACAGGTGAAGATGGCGCATCTGGCGATCGCGGCGGGCTACTCTGTAAACGGCGTTGCAGAGCTGCACACAGAAATCCTTAAAAAGCAGGAGCTTCGTGATTTCTATGAGATGATGCCGGAGAAATTCAACAACAAGACAAACGGTATCACACAGAGACGTTTCCTGCTTCACGGAAATCCGCTGCTGGCAGCATGGGTAACCGACCACATCGGCGACGAGTGGATCACAGACCTTACGCAGATCGAGAAGCTGAAGGTATATGCGGACGACAAGAAGGCGCAGCAGGAGTTCATGAACATCAAGTATCAGAACAAGGTGCGTCTGGCAAAATATATTCTGGAGCACAATGGCGTAGAGGTAGATCCGCGCTCCATCTTTGATGTACAGGTTAAGAGACTGCATGAGTATAAGAGACAGCTCCTTAATATCCTGCATGTAATGTATCTGTACAACCAGATCAAGGATCACCCGGAGATGGATTTCTATCCGAGAACCTTTATCTTCGGCGCAAAGGCGGCTGCAGGCTATCGCCGTGCGAAGCTCACAATTAAGCTGATCAATGCAGTGGCAGACGTGGTAAATAACGACGCGTCTATCAAGAATAAACTGAAAGTGGTATTTATCGAGGACTACCGCGTATCCAATGCGGAGCTGATCTTCGCGGCTGCCGATGTTTCCGAGCAGATTTCCACTGCTTCCAAGGAGGCGTCCGGTACCGGAAACATGAAGTTCATGCTGAACGGCGCTCCGACGCTGGGTACCATGGACGGCGCGAACGTGGAGATCGTGGAGGAAGTCGGCGCAGAAAATGCCTTCATCTTTGGTCTTTCCTCTGATGAGGTCATCAACTACGAGAACAACGGCGGCTACTATCCGGAAAACATCTTCAACAGCGATCAGGATATCCGTCGTGTGCTGATGCAGCTCATCAACGGTGAGTTTGCTCCGAACGATCCGGAAATGTTCCGCGATATCTACGATTCCCTGCTCAACACCAAGAGCAGCGACCGCGCAGATACCTACTTCATTCTGGCGGATTTCAAGGCTTACGCAGAAGCACAGAGACGCGTGGAGGAAGCGTATCGCGATGAATCCCGCTGGGCGAAGATGGCAATGCTCAACACCGCATGCAGCGGTAAGTTTACTTCGGACAGAACCATCCAGCAGTATGTGGATGAGATCTGGCATCTGAAGAAAGAGGTAATTGAGGCGAAGTAAAAAGAGACAATACTCAGAAGTGTCCCCGTCGGCCAGGACAAGAATGTCTGCCCGACAGGGACACTTTTTTCACATTATGGCAAAATACCGGTAAAGAAAACTTGTTGTGCTTGCCTAAGTGTCAGGAAAATGGTATACTGTTTGCAGAAGAAGTTTGATTGGATGCGAATGAAATATGGATACCATGATTGTGGATATGGGAGCGGGGATCGATGAGGCGGCGATGGCACAGGCGGGAGAGATCCTGCAGGCGGGCGGTCTGGTCGCGTTCCCGACGGAAACAGTGTACGGGCTGGGGGCAAACGCGCTGGACGAGACGGCTTCTGAGAAGATTTACCGTGCCAAGGGGCGTCCTTCGGATAATCCTCTGATCGTACACATAGCGAAGCTGCAGGATCTGTATCGGATTGCGGCAAAGGTGCCGAAAAAAGCGGAAGTCTTAGCGGAAAAATTCTGGCCGGGACCATTGACGATGATTTTTGAAAAGAGGGATTGCGTGCCGCTGAAGACGACCGGCGGACTTTACACGGTGGCGGTGCGGATGCCGGATCATCCGGTCGCATTGGCGCTGATCGAGGCGGGCGGCGGCTATGTTGCAGCGCCGAGCGCGAATACCTCAGGCAGACCAAGTCCGACGACGGCTGCGCATGTTGCTGAGGACATGACGGGAAAAATTGAGATGATCATTGACGGCGGCAGTGTCGGTATCGGGGTGGAATCAACGATCGTGGATATGAGCGGTGATGTGCCGATGATATTAAGACCGGGTTACATCAATCGGGAGATGCTGGAAGCGGTGATCGGAGAGGTTGGCGTCGATCCGGCGATCACCGGAGCGGACACGACGGCACGTCCGAAGGCGCCGGGGATGAAATACCGTCACTATGCGCCGAGGGCGGATATGCTGATCGTCGAGGGTGCGGAAGAGAAGGTAATTTCCAGTATTAATGCCTTGATAGAAAAAGAACTGCAGGAAGGCAGGGTGCCGGGGATCATCGCCACCGAGGAGACGAAGGATCGCTATGTGGGCGGCATTATTAAGGTAATCGGCAGCAGGGCGGATGAGCTGAGTATTTCCAGACATTTGTTTGCCGTCCTGCGCGAGTTTGACGAGCAGAGAGTCAGCAGGATTTTTTCAGAGGCGTTTGACATGCCGGTCATGGGACAGGCGATCATGAACCGCCTGCTGAAAGCGGCCGGACACCAGGTGCTGGAGGTATAGTTTTAAAGGTCAGGGAGAGAACTATGAAAAAGTATGACAAGCTTACATTTGTCAGCCGCAGCGACACCTGCCGCGCTCCGATGGCGGAGGCGCTGATGCAGGACAAGCTGCTGCTGGAGGATATTCTGGTGGATACGCGCGGGATGATCGTGCTTTTTCCGGAGCCGGTAAATCCAAAGGCTATAGAGATTATCAGCCAGAACAGGCTGCCGCTGGAGGGGCACGAGGCGGTGCAGCTTACAAAGGACGATTTCGATGAACGCACGCTGATGCTCACCATGGAGGAAGCGCAGAAGGCAAAAATTCTGGACGAATACCCGGACGCAGCAAAAAATGTGTATACCCTGTCGGAATACTGCGGCAGGTCGGGAGACGTGGAGAGCCCACTTGGAAAGGATGTGCCGGCTTATGGAGCGTGCTTCTTGGTTTTAAAGGATCTGATAGAAAAACTTGCAGAAATTCTGATGGAGGAAGAAAAATGATAGCGGTAGCATGTGATCATGGCGGATATACGCTGAAAAAGGAGATTTTAAAGCATTTGGAAAAGCGCGGACTTGCATATAAGGATTTTGGCTGCGACAGCGAGGCGGCGGTGGATTATCCGATCTATGCGCGCAAGGTGACGGATGCGATTACCGGAGGAGAGTGTGAGCGCGGCATTCTGATCTGCGGAACCGGCATTGGTATTTCTATCGCGGCAAATAAGGTGAAGGGCATTCGCGCAGCGCTTTGTACGGATTGCTTCACTGCAGAAGCGACGCGTCTTCATAATGACGCAAATATTCTGGCGCTCGGCGGCAGAGTCGTAGGGCCGGGGCTGGCCCTGAAAATTGTCGATACATTCCTTAATACTCCGTTTTCTCAGGAGGAGCGTCACAAAAAGAGAATTTCTCTGATCGAGGGATAGACAGGAGGAGACGGATATGGCAAAGGTATGCGTGATGGATCATCCGCTGATACAGCATAAGATCGGAGTGATCCGCAGAAAAGAAACAGGATCTAAGGATTTCCGCCAGATCATCGGGGAAATCGCTATGCTGATGTGCTACGAGGCAACGCGCGGGCTGAAGCTGCAGGATGTGAACATCGAGACGCCCATCTGTGAGACGACGGTGAAGGAGCTTGCCGGAAAGAAGCTGGCGGTCATCCCGATCCTGCGCGCCGGTATCGGCATGGTGGAGGGAATGCTGGCGATGATCCCGGCGGCAAAGGTAGGACATATTGGGCTCTACCGCGATCCGGAAACCTTAAAGCCGGTGGAGTATTACTGCAAGCTGCCCGGAGACTGCGCGGAGCGCGAGGTATTTGTGGTAGACCCGATGCTGGCGACCGGCGGTTCGGCGGTTGCCGCTATCCAGATGCTGAAGGACAAGGGCGTGAAAAACATTCATTTTATGTGTATTATTGCTGCGCCGGAGGGTATTGAGGCAATGCAGAAGGCGCACCCGGACGTAGACATCTACATCGGCGCAAAGGACGACCATCTCAATGACCACGGCTATATCGTGCCGGGACTTGGAGATGCCGGAGACCGTATTTTCGGAACGAAGTAGCTTTGCGGCATACGGAAAAGATGCCGGGCTGACCATATAAATTGGGGAGGAGATCAAAATGCCGAAACGCACAGACTATATTTCCTGGGATGAGTATTTTATGGGAGTTGCCATGCTTTCCGGTATGCGTTCCAAGGATCCCAACACGCAGGTGGGGGCTTGTATTGTCAGTAAGGAAAACAAGATTTTGTCGATGGGATACAACGGTCTTCCGATCGGCTGCTCGGATGATGATTGCCCGTGGGAGCGCGAGGGAGACGAGCTGAACACAAAGTATCTCTACACGACGCACAGTGAGCTGAACGCGATCTTAAACTACCGCGGGGGCAGTCTGGACGGCGCGACGCTTTACGTGTCGTTGTTCCCGTGCAATGAGTGCGCAAAGGCAATCATCCAGGCGGGTATCAAACAGATCGTATACGACTGCGATAAATACGCAGACACGCCCTCCGTTCTGGCGTCCAAGCGGATGCTGAAGACAGCGGGCGTGAAGCTGCGCAGGTATGAGCGGACCGGGCGCAAAATCTCCCTGGAATTATAAGCCAAGAAGCATCCTGGGGCGGGCGGACCGGGCGCGGGAGTTATGCCGGAAAGTATTCAGGAAAACCGATTGTTCGGGCAAAACTGATCAACATATTGGAGCAGTTCATGAAAACTGCCGCTGTAGATGGTCTGCAGCAGCCAGTCGAGCTGCCTTAAAGCGATCAAAAGCTGTTCTTCCGAGATCAGCTTTTTTTCTGTTGCCAGCGCAAGCTCGTCGAGGTCGACGACCTTCACGGTCCCGTCGGGATACACCAGCACGTCCGCCAGAAGGTCTGTCATCACATAAGTGTCTGTATCCTGGTCATAAGTATAGGTGATGATGTCGCAGTACCAGCAGATCAGCTCGCCTGCGCGGTTGTAAAATTTGCTGATCTTGATACCCCTGTCAAGGAAAAAGGCGGACAGACCGTGGCTTAATTCCTTTTTCGGACGGAGGGTGTTCCATTTGGTGACGATCAGGTTTTCCTCCGCGTGGAGGATTTCATCATTTTTCAGCAGAATGCATTCATCGGGAATCAGTCTTTTTCGGTACAGAACTGGCTTTTGCATAGGAGTCTCCCTTCTTTGCAGTGTGAGAAAGGGGCGCGGTATGACTGGATGCATCACAAAACGCTCCGTCGGATCGGTTAAGTGGTTTTATTATAGTGTAAAAACGGGATTCATGCAAGAAGCCGGGCTGATTTTTCTGCAAAAATATTAATGCAGTGTTGAAAAAGTGAGGGAAATGCACTAAAATAAAGAAAGTGACGCGCCCGGGCGGGTTTTGCGGCGTCTGCGGCGCTTTGAATATTAGATATTGAGGAGAGAAATTATGGCGAAAGACAAGAAATTAGTGGAAGCGATCACCTCGATGGAGGAGGATTTCGCGCAGTGGTACACCGACGTCGTAAAAAAAGCGGAGCTGACCGATTACACCAGCGTGAAAGGCTGCATGGTGATCAAGCCGGCAGGCTACGCGATCTGGGAAAACATACAGCATGAGCTGGACAGACGTTTCAAGGAAACCGGAGTGGAGAATGTATATCTGCCGATGCTGATCCCGGAAAGCCTGCTACAGAAGGAGAAGGATCATGTGGAGGGCTTTGCGCCGGAGGTGGCGTGGGTAACACACGGCGGACTGGAGCCGCTGCAGGAGAGAATGTGCGTGCGTCCGACCTCCGAGACGCTGTTCTGTGATTTCTATGCGAACGACGTACACTCCTACCGTGATCTGCCGAAGGTATATAACCAGTGGTGTTCGGTTATGCGCTGGGAGAAAACGACCCGTCCTTTCCTTCGTTCCCGCGAGTTTCTGTGGCAGGAGGGACACACCGCGCACGCGACTGCCGAGGAAGCGGAGGAGCGCACCATCCAGATGCTGAATGTTTACGCTGATTTCTGCGAGGAATTTCTTGCGATTCCGGTGATCAAGGGGCGTAAGACCGATAAAGAAAAATTTGCCGGAGCGGAGGCAACCTACACCATCGAATCGCTGATGCACGACGGCAAGGCGCTGCAGTCCGGCACCAGCCACAATTTCGGCGACGGCTTTGCAAAGGCTTTCGGCATTCAGTATGCAGATAAAGACAACACCTTAAAATATGTACATCAGACCTCCTGGGGGATGACCACCCGTATGATCGGCGCGATCATCATGGTTCACGGTGACAACAGCGGTCTGGTGCTGCCGCCGCGGGTAGCGCCCACACAGGTGATGGTGATCCCCATCCAGATGCAGAAGGACGGCGTGCTCGATAAAGCAAACGAAGTAAAAGAGACGATTGCCAAAGCAGGTCTGCGCGTGAAGCTGGACGATTCCGAGAAGAGTCCGGGCTGGAAATTCTCCGAGCAGGAGATGCGCGGCATCCCGGTGCGTATCGAGCTTGGACCGAAGGATATCGAGGCAGGACAGGCTGTCATCGTGCGCCGCGACACGCGCGAAAAACTGGTGACACCGCTTGAAGAGCTGGCACAGAAGACGGCGGAAGTGCTGGAGACCATGCAGAAGGATATGCTGGAGCGCGCACGCGCACACCGCAATGCGCACACCTATACGGCGACGAAGCTTGACGAATTCAAGGATATCGCAGAAAACAAGCCGGGCTTCATCAAAGCAATGTGGTGTGGCTGTCAGGAATGCGAGGACGCACTCAAAGAGGAGGCTGGCGTTACCTCCCGCTGTCTCCCGTTTGAGCAGGAGCAGATCGCGGATACCTGCATTTATTGTGGAAAACCGGCGACGAAGATGGTTTACTGGGGAAAAGCGTACTAGAAATGATAACATTTGCGAAAAAATATAAGAGAGCGCTTATCGGCTCGCTGCTGTTTTCCTTCGTGTGCTTTGGGTTTATGCTGACACACTTTACCCTCTGCATCGACGACGAAACGTGGATCCTGGCATCGGAGCCGAGCGCGCTCTGGATCCTTCAGGGAAGATTTGCCATCTGGCTGTTTGATCTGATCTTCACGTGCAACGGAAATTTTGCACCGTTTCTCTGGGATTTTCTGGCGATTATCGGCTGGAATATATCCGGCATGATTTTTGCATACGCGCTTCTGGAAGAGCCAAAGGAGCGGCAGGTGTTTTTCTTCTGCGCGTATTATTCCTCCCTGCCCTTTGCGGTGGGAGAAATTATGGCGTTCTCCATGTTCAATCTGCAGGTGAGCATCGCGATGACAGCGACGGCAGTAAGCTTTGTGCTCAGCCGGCGCTTCCTGAAGCAGCGCAGAAAAAAGGA
>CABRSG010000105.1 GCA_902473545.1 uncultured Lachnospiraceae bacterium
TCAGAATATCAATAATCTTCATCTTGGGATTAAAGGACGCCAGCGGATCCTGGAATACCATCTGGATATTCTGCCGGTTTTCCCAGCGCTCCTTCTTCGTCATCGACGCCATGTCCCGGTCATGATAGAGAATCTTTCCCTGCGTCGGGTCATCCAGCGACAACACCATCCGCACGAAGGTGGACTTTCCGCAGCCGCTCTCCCCCACGATGCCGAGCGTTTTTCCCTTATACACCGTTAAATTCACATCATTGCACGCCGTCAGCGTCCGTCCCCCGGAGGCGGGGAACTGTTTTACAATGTGCTCTGCTTTCATCACAACATCTGCTTCATGAAACAAACCGTTCTCCCTCCATTTCCGGTACTGCCGCCAGCAGCCTCTTTGTATAATCATTTGTCGGGTGATTCATCACCTCGTCGCGCGTGCCCGCGTCCACCACCTTGCCGTACTGCATAACAATCAGCTTGTCCGCCATGTATGCCGCCACGCCCAGGTTGTGGGTAACAATGATAATGCCCGTCTGCGATTTCTCCCGCAGCTCCATCATCTGACGCACGATCTGCGCCTGCGTCGTCACGTCCAGCGCGCTGGTCGGCTCATCCGCCAGCAGCAGCTCCGGATTAAAGGTCATTGCCATAGCGATGCCGACGCGCTGCCGCATACCGCCCGAAAGCTGATGCGGATAACTGTTCATGATGTTTTCCGCCTCCGGCAGGCGCATTTTCTCCAGCATGGAGGTTCCAAGCTTCCACGCCTCTTTTTTCGACTGATTGCTGTGCGCACAGATGTATTCCACATACTGGCTGCCAATTTTGCGGATGGGATTCAATGTCCCGCCGCAGTCCTGGAAAATCATGGACATCTTTGTGCCGCGCAGCTTCCGCCATTCCTCTCTCGAATACTTCAGAAGGGATTCCCCGTGAAACGTAATATCGCCCTGCGTCACCCTGCCGCCCCCGGCGAGTGCGCCGAGGACCGCACGGATAACCGTCGTTTTTCCGCTTCCGCTCTCTCCCACCACACTGATAATCTCCCCTTTCTTCATGGAAAGGTTGAAATGCTCGATGGTGGGCGGCTGTTTCCCATACTGAACTGCCAAATCCTTAATTTCCAGCATAGTTTCCGCTCCTTTGATGCGCGCCGCGTTTATTCCGCCATTTTCATATCCGCCGTTACCCAGTAGTAATCCATCGGATACATAACCAGTCCTTCCACAGAAGATTTGGAAATCAGGAAGGTATTCTCATATCCGAAGAATACGGTTGCCGCGTCGTCCATAATCGCCTGCTGTATCTTCACGATCAGTTCTCTTCTGGCATCGGTATCCATTGTCGCCGCCAGCTCATCCAGCCATGCGTCAACGTCCGCGTTCGCATAGCCCGCCGTATTGTTTGCAGAGGTGCTGTACCAGTTCTCACGCAGATAGTTCTCCGGGTCACCGGTATTTGCAACCAGCACGTTCCAGATCAGAAGATCATACTGTCCGGAATCGCGACGGTCAAGCATCGTTTCATAAGATACACAATCAAGCTTGATATTGATACCGATTTCCTTCAGGCTCGCCTGTGCCGCCTGCGCGTAAACACCCAGCTCCGCACGACTGTCATAATATACAAAGGTCAGCTCCAGCGGCTCGCCCTCCGGTGTCTCCACATAGCCGTCTCCATCGTTATCCACATAGCCTGCGTCCGCAAGAACCTGCTTTGCGCCCTCCGGGTCATAAGCATTTGCGTCATTCAGCTCGTCATAACCATAATCCAGTGTCGGCGGAACCGGAGCCTTTGCCGGGGTAGCGCCGCCCTCCAAAAGTACACTCGTGTAGGTTTCCTTGTCAAGACCGCGCAGCAGCGCCTGACGGAGCGCCAGATCAGAAAGCGCGCCGTTCTGGTTCATAAATGCATAGGTGGAGCGCAGGGATTCCAGAGACTGAATGGTGTAGGCATCGTTTCCGTCAAATTCAAATACGTTTTCTGTTTTCAGATTGTATGCCACGTCGATCTCGCCGGACTGCAGCGCCATCGAACGGGTCGTCTGGTCACCGATGATGCGCAGCGTCACGCTGTCATTCGGCACCTCGCCGTCCCAGTAATATTCATTGCGCACTACAACGGTATCGCCCGCCGGGTCGAAGGACTGGAAAGCATAAGGACCTGTGCATACAGGACCGGACATGGCAATATTGGAATTGTCAATGCTGGTATCCATGATCAAAAACAGCGGGTCAGCAAGGCAGCCGGCCATGTTTGCATTTGCTCTGTTCAAATTGAAAATCAGGTTCTGTCCGTCCACCTCAATACTTGCCACATCAAAGAATTCCGGCACACGGTTAGACATTTCAAAGGTCCTCTCCAGAGAAGCCTTCACCAGCTCCGGCGTCATATCGTTGCCGTTTGAGAACTTCACGCCCTCGCGGATGGTAAAGGTCCATGTTTTTCCGTCCTCGCTGTTGCTCCACTCCGTTGCAAGGCACGGAACCATGTTGCCCTCCGCGTCAAATTTTGTCAGACCCTGTCCGACACCGTAACGGGAAATTACCCAGCTAAAATACTGCTCCGTCGGCTCCAGCGTATCTGCAAAGCTGGTCACACCGATCGTCATGGTTCCCGCCGCGGAAGCTGCCGTCCCTGCCGCCATCACGGCTGCGGCAACTGCCACTGCCGCCGCTAATTTCTTCATCTTTCTTACCTTCATTTGTTCTTCCTCCTCTAATTTTCCTGTCTCGGGTCGAGAATATCACGGATACTGTCCCCGAGCATATTAAATACAACAACTACGATTACAATAGCGATACCGGGCGCGATCATCAGCCACGGCGCCTTTGCCATATAGGTTCTTCCTTCGTTCAGCATCAGTCCCCATTCCGGCGTGGGCGCCACCGCACCAAATCCAAGGAAGGAGAGCGACGCCAGCTCCAGCATCATCGTTCCCATATCCGCCGCCGCTGTCACCGTCATAGTCGTCAGCATGTTGGGAAGAATGTGCTTCCACAAAATTTTTGCCGTACTGGTGCCGTTTACTACGGCTGCCTCCACATACAGATTACGTTTTACCTTCAAAACCATACTGCGCGCCAGACGGGCATATTTTGTCCAGCTCACCGCCGTGATAGCGATGACGCCGTTTCGCAGGCTTGCGCCCAGCATTCCGGCAATCGCAATCGCGAGGATCATTCCCGGGAAGGATATCATCATATCGGCAATGCGCATGATAATCTGGTCGATCCAGCCGCCGAAATAGCCCGCGATGATGCCCAGGACCGTTCCCGTAGCAAAAATCGTTGCCACCAATATCAGCGTATATACCAGCGAGGTTCTGGTACCATAAATTACTCTGGAGAGCAGATCTCTTCCCAGCTTATCGGCGCCCAACGGATATTCCGCACAGGGAGCCTTCAGGGAATTCGTCATAACAGCTTCCAGGGGATCCTTCGGCGCGATCCACGGAGCGAAAATCGCCACGCCCGCGATTGCCAGCGCCAGAATAAAGAAAATGGTAAACTGTTTATGCTCCAGAAAAAAGTTCTTCTTTTTCATGTCAGTTGACCTCCTTGATTCTTGGGTCGAGCCAGGTATAGGACAAATCAACCAGGATATTAATCACCATATACAGCACCGCAATCACCAGCACATACCCCTGCACCATCGGATAATCGCGGCAGGAAATCGCTTTAATCGCCATGCTTCCCATACCCGGCCAGTTGTAGATAATCTCCACGACCGCCGTACCTCCAAGCAGAGACCCCAGCGAAAGCCCCAGCAGCGTGACGATGGGCAGCATTGCATTTGGCAGCACATGCCTCCAGAGAATTACACTTTCTTTCATTCCTCTCATTCTTGCGCCTGTCACATAGTCCTGGCGCAGCTCCTCCAGAACTGCGTTGCGCACCTGCCGGGTGTACTTGGCGGACATGGACATCGCCAGCGTGACCGCCGGCAGGATCATGGACTTAAAATCCGTAGTGCCGCCCGCCACGTTTACCCAGCGGAGCTGCACGCCGAAAATGCTCAGAAGCACAAGTCCGATCCAGAAGCTTGGAATCGAAACGCCCATAAAGGTGATTCCGCGTATCAGATAGTCCGGCCATTTGTTCTGATAGACTGCCGACAGGATCCCGCACGGAATCGAAAATACAATCATCAGAAGAAGCGCAAACAGCGACAGCTTCATAGTCGGCCAGAAACACTTCATCAGCTTCTCCGCCACCGGAATCTTAAAGGCATAAGAGGTCCCCATATCGCCTGTCAGGACGCCCTTCAACCAGTTTCCGTACTGCACCAGAAACGGCTGATCCAGCCCAAGCTCATGTCTGGTCTGCTCCAGAAGCTCCGGCGTCGGCAGGTTTCCGCACTCCGTCAGCATGATCTCTGCCGGATCGCCGGGCGAAAGATAGGTGAGCGCAAAGGTGAAAAAGCTGACGCCGACCAGGACCACAAGAATCTGCAGAAGCCTTTTTCCAATTTGTTTCTTTGACATTTTTTCTCCTTCCTACATCTTCCGGTTTAAAACAAAACAGCCGCAGGATCGTTCTTCCTCCCTGCGGCATCGTAACATGTAACTATGTAGCTTTTTCGTATGCAAACGGAACGCGCCCTGCGCCTCCCGCCCATTTTTTCATGAAAAATCACAAAAATAAGAAGCCCGTATCACAGACTGATACGGGCACAATTTCACATACAAAATACTTGCTGCTTCTTATCGACCGTAAGAATCAAACGAAAAACAATCGCAAGCAGTTCTCCTGACTTTAGTTCATCGCCCGAAAGCGCCTTCCCAGATCTTCTTTATCAAAATCCAGTGACATAAATGCTCTCAGACTCGCTATCACAGTGACGGGATCGTACCGGACTTGCACCGGTTTCTCTATTAATCCTTGCGGAACTTGCAACGGCTGGCTTCAAACCAGCAAATGTTATTTAATTTTACGCATTTATTATAGACCAGTATTTTTCACTTGTCCAGAAAAATACATAAAATTTTAGATTTTTTTTAATCTTTTATTCTCCGGCGAACGCCTGTGCGATCGGCGAATTCTCCGGCAGCACAATCGTTTTGTTTTCCCCGGTCATGGAAGCCTTCAGCGCGTCCAGACTTCTCACATAAGAATAGAAGTCGGTCTTGTCCTCATCCGAGTAGGCATCTGCCAGAATGCGCATGTACTCTGCCTCGCCCTCCGCGACCAGGATCTCGCCCTGCCGCTTTGCATCGGAAATCTGGATCGCAACCTCCTTGTCCGTCGTGTTGCGGATGACCTTCGCCTCAGAATTTCCCTCCGCCGTGTAGGTCGCCGCAATATTGTTGCGCTCGGAGATCATGCGCTCGTACACCGACGACTTGTTGTCGTCCGGCAGGTCAAGCTGTTTCATATCGAACTCCAGCAGCTCAATGCCGTACTGCGCCAGATTGTCGCCGACGCTTTCCATCACCGCCTCGGAGAGCCTGCCGCCGCGCCCGCTGATGACTTCATCCTGAGACAGACTGCCGATGGTGTTTTTCGTTGCATTGTACACCGCCGTGTTGATACGATTCTCAGCATTCGTCATGGAAGAATTCAACGACTGCGCAAATGTCAGGGGATCGCTGATGCGCCAGAGCACATAGCTGTCACTGATCATCGTTTTCTTTTCCTTCGTGATAACATCTGACGGCGTCAGATCGTAAAGAAGGATTTTTTTCGGCAGCGTCGACGCCTCCTGCACAAACGGCACCTTAAAGCTGATGCCCTCCTCATCCACTACGCTTACAACCTTTCCAAACTGACGGATCAGCTTGTATTCATCTTTTTCTGTCACCACGATGGATGAACCAAGCAGAACGACTGCCAGCACCGCGCCCGCCGCTGCAATAATGCCAATTTTCTTCATATTTATCTTCCTCCTTCCTCAGAAGCTTCTGTCTGCGCCTGCGCGCTGCCTGTCTGTTCATCCGCCGTCTCCTCCGTGAAGGAATCCAGCGGCAGTATCTTTTGCACGCCGCTTCCGCTGTCGATCACAACCTTCATGCCCGGCAGTACTTCTTCCATCGTCTCATAGAACATACGCTGCTTTGTGACCACCGGGTTCTTGCGGTACTCCTCGTACATCGCGTTGAATCTCGCCACCTGCGCTTCCGCCTCATTAATGCGTGTCTGCTTCTGTGCCTCTGCTTCCTTGATGATCTGGTCCGCCTGCGCCTCCGCCTCCGGGAGCTGCTCGTTGCGGTACTTATTCGCATTGTTGAGCGCCGTTTCCTTGCCCTGCTTCGCGTTCTCCACTGCCTTAAATGCCTGGATAACTTCCGCTGTCGGCGGCTCGGAATCCTGCATGGAAATGTTCACAAGCTGAATGCCGATGTCCTGCTCCTCCAGCTTCTGCGTGATCAGCTCCTTAATTTTCGCCTGGATCTCACTCTTTCCCGTCGTCAGCACGTCATCCACCTGGTAGCTGCCGACCACGGTGCGGATCGCGCTCTGGGCAATGTTTTTCAAAATACCCTCCGGCTCGCCCGCGGCGTACAGATACTGCACCGGCTCCGTGATGCGGTACTCCACGAAAAAATCCACGTTGATAAAGTTGTAGTCCGAGGTGATCATCAGGCTCTCTTCCTCGACGTTGTTGTTTGACGCCATGTCGTAACCGATCGGAAAGCCCTGTATCGTCGTATTCACCTTGTGCACCGACTGGATCAGCGGAATCTTAAAATGCAGCCCGGTCTCCGGCACTGCCTTCGGCTTGCCCATCGTCACGAGCACCGCCTGCTCCTCCTCACCGATCTGATAAAAGGAATCGCCTGCAAAAACCGCCGCCAGTATCACGGCAGCCGCCGCTGCAATGCCGACCTTCGCCGCTCCCTTCGCCTTTTTATTCTTCTTCCTTTTCCGTTCGTTTCTTGCCAGCTCCTCCGGATCAATTACCCGGTCGCCGTCGTTTCTGAATTCTGTCATACCTTTTCCTCCTGTGTGTGCTTGTCAACCATTCCCCAAAAGAAAAGAACGAGACCTTTGCTCCAGTGTATACCCCGGAACAAAAGTCTCGCTATTTGCTCACATGCAGCGGATATCCCTATCGTCCTGACGCTGCATGTACCATCTGATTAGACTGTACGATGTAAGCTACTCCCTTTTCTTTGATAATTTTTTAACACATTTTTGTACTTTTGTCAATACATTTTTTCCATTTCTTATAAGAACATAATTCCTTCGCATACCACTGGCAGTTTTTGCAAGAACCGGAAAAGATCTCCTCTGTGAGCTTCTGTGCTGCAAGCTCCTTCAGCCTGCGGTATGTGTAGCTTTCGCCTGATCGGATGCCGAGCGCCTCTGCCAGTGCAGCGTCTTTTTTCTCCACCTGCACGCCGCTCGTCCGGCAGGTGTTTTCCGCCGTCAGATTCGGGCAGCCCGCGCAGATAACGTCCGGCGCGCAGACCGCCTCCAGAGGCTCATCCTGCTGCGCCTCCAGCATACCGATCATCTTTTCCATGTTTTCACAGAAGCCGTCGCTGTAGCCGTAGCCTGCAAACAGCAGGATGCACAGAAGATGGTGGATGCGCAGCTTACATCTCATAGGCAAGGTTCGCCGCGGACAATCCTCTGCGCACAGCCAGCGCCACAAAATATGCCAGCACGACAGACACAACATCCTTTACCAGATACGGCACGGAAACCGCCATCGCCGCCGGTACAAATTCCATACCCATCACCGCCATAAACTGGAAAATTCCAAGCAGATGACAGATTGCAAGCCCCGCTGCGCTCAGTACAATGAGCAGCCCCTTATTTTTCTGCTTCAGACCAAGCCCGCACAGGAGCACCATAAAAAGGAATCCCCAGATAAATCCGCCGGTCATTCCCACCAGCTTGTCAAAGCCGCCGCTGAAATTTGCAAATACCGGAACGCCCACCGCGCCGAGCAGTATGTAGACAGCCGTTGCCGCTACCCCCATCTTCCAGCCAAG
>CABRSG010000106.1 GCA_902473545.1 uncultured Lachnospiraceae bacterium
CGAAGGTACCGGCTGCAGAGCGTATCGACGTGGACGAGAACGGAAAGATTTCCGGATTGTTCTAACCCTTCGGGTTAGAGCACTCCGTGCAGGATGCGCACGGACGCAAAAGGAAGGGCGTCCGGCGCGCAGAAAACGCAAGCGTTTTCTGAATAAATTTGGGAGGTAATTTGCAATGGGATTTTCTACAGTACCATGTAATGAATTTGTGGAGGTGCTTGCTTCGAAGGCTCCGGTTCCGGGCGGCGGCGGCGCTTCCGCACTGGTGGGCGCTGTCGGTACGGCACTTGGAAATATGGTAGGAAGCCTTACAGTCGGCAAAAAGAAATATGCGGACGTTGAGACGGAAATGTATGAATTAAAAGCAAAATGCGATCAGCTTCAGAAGGATTTTCTTCGTCTGATCGAGCGCGACGCAGAAGTTTTCGAGCCGCTCTCCAAGGCATACGGCATGCCGCGTGAGACAGAAGAGGAGAAAGCGGAAAAAGCGCGCGTTATGGCGATTGTATTAAAGGATGCCTGCTCCGTTCCTATGGAAATCATGGAGAAATGCTGTGAGGCGATCGACATCATCGCAGAATTTGCCGCAAAAGGTTCCACACTTGCGATCAGCGATGCCGGCGTTGGCGTTGCTTTCTGCAAGGCAGCGCTCAAAGGTGCAAGCCTGAACGTGTATATTAATACGAAATCTATGGCGGATAAAGCGCTTGCGGCAGAGCTGAATGCAAAATGCGATAAGATGCTGGAGGAGTACACCGTAAAGGCGGATGAAATTTTCGACAGCGTTCTGGGAAGATTGAAATAGGAGGAAACTACAATGGCAAAACAGTTATTGGGCAAAGAGGTAACGGCTGCGCTGAATGAGAGAATTAAGGCAAACGTTGCCGCATGCCAGGAAAAGGGCGTAAATCCGACGCTGGCAATTATCCGCGTCGGCGAAAATCCGAGCGATATTTCTTATGAGAAGGGCGCTACAAAGCGCTGTGAGACGCTCGGCGTAGCATGTGAGAAGATCCTTCTTCCGGAGGATGTTGCACAGGAAGAGCTGCTGGCAGTGATCGATAAGGTAAATAAGGACGACAAGATCCACGGCGTTCTTTTGTTCCGTCCGCTGCCGAAGCATCTCGACCAGGCAGTGATCGAGAACGCACTGGCTGCTGAAAAAGACGTGGACTGCATGACCGACCTCTCCATGTCCGGCGTATTCACCGGCAAGAAGATCGGTTTTCCGCCGTGCACACCGCAGGCATGTATGGAGATCCTTGATCACTACGGTATCGACTGCACCGGCAAAAAGGCAGTTGTTATCGGCAGAAGCCTTGTTGTCGGAAAACCGGCGGCAATGATGCTGGTAAAGAAAAACGCAACCGTAACCATCTGCCACACCAGAACGGTGGAGATGCCGTCCGTTGCAAGAGAAGCTGACATCATCATCGTAGCTGCCGGACGCGCAGGCGTTGTAGGTGCCGAGTATGTAAAAGAAGGTCAGACCATCATCGACGTCGGCATCAACGTAAATGCAGAAGGCAAGCTTTGCGGCGACGTAGACTACGCAGCGGTTGAGCCGATCGTAGACGCGATCACCCCGGTTCCGGGCGGCGTTGGAAGCGTAACCACCTCCGTACTTGTCGGACATGTTGTGGAAGCAGCGATGAGAACTTTATAAAAAGCAGTAAAAAATCAGAAAAGACGGCGCAGCCTGCGGGCTGCGCTCTTTTGTATAACTACTCAGCCATGCGGCAAATACTGGAAAGGAATGCGTCAAGCTTGCTTGTAAGCGGATATTTCCAGTATTTGACATTTGGCGTCTAGCCAACAACCACAGACAGAAGTTGCGCAAGCAGCGGATAGCTTTCGTAGAAAGCGGTCTGTGGTTTGCAGGGCTGTGAATAACAAGTTACTGTTCACTCCGTTCGCAGTAACCTTCGCAAATCCATTTAAAATTCGCTTTGCGAATGGGATTTGCTCACACCTGAATCACGTTCTCACGCCTCAAACCCACAGGACTAGCTTCGCGTCGCAGCAGGTGTTTGAGGCTGGCGTGAATAGTAACAGTAGCAACTATTTTGTCAAAAAAATAACAATAATGGTATTGACAAAAAAATAACAATATGATATTCTCGGTATGTGCAAAAGAATATTGCAGTATCAGGTGAGAGTAATTTTAGGCTCTGACAAAAGGGAATCAGGTAAGAATCCTGAGCGAACTGGTCACTGTATTCAGGGAGTGAACTTCAGTAACCATTGCATCCCCAAAAGAATGTGAGAAGGTGAAGGGAACGGCGAACTGTAAGTCAGGAAACCTGCCTGGTACATGGATGTGCTCCAGACACAGCGCAAGCATCCGGCAGTCATAGGGTATCCGGAAGGTACCTTATGGTTTATTTGGTGTGTCTGCAAAGGGGAGCAGGCGCATTTTTGTTGAAAAAATCCCTCCATAGATGCAGTCAAATCTGAGGGAAAGCTTTCTCTTTGTAAGAACAATGCACACGAATACGTTACTGTTCACTCCGTTCGCAGTAACCTTTGCAAATCCATTTAAAATTCGCTTCGCGAATGGGATTTGCTCACACTTGAATCACGTTCTCACGCCTTAATCAGCAAGTGTTTGATGCTGGCGTGAACAGTAACACGAATACCTCTATAAGGAAGGAGATCACACATTTATGAGCAGCAAAATCACGATTATTGGAGCAGGAAGCGTAGGAGCAACGATTGCCTATACCCTTTCCCAGAGAGATATCGCATCAGAAATCGTTCTGATCGACATCAACAAGGAGAAGGTGGACGGTGAGGTGATGGATATTGAGCAGGGAACCTGTTTCCGTGATCCGGTGTCCATTGTTGGCGGCGAGTATGAGGATGCGAAGGATTCCGACATCGTTATCATTACCTCCGGCGTAGCAAGAAAGCCGGGACAGTCCAGGATCGAGCTTACGCAGACCAACGTAAATATCCTGAAGGAAATCACCCCGGAGATCGTAAAGGCAGCGCCGAAAGCACTTTACATCATCGTCAGCAACCCGGTGGATATCATGACTTACGTGTTCACGAAGATTTCCGGACTTCCGGAGAATCAGATCATCGGTTCCGGTACGATCCTCGACACGGCACGCCTGCGTTGCGGTCTTTCCGAGCATTTCCGCGTGGCACAGAAAAATATCCATGCATATGTATTCGGCGAGCACGGTGATTCTTCCTTTATCCCGTGGACGGGCGCTTATATTTCCGGCGCGCATATCAGCGAATACTATGAGATGATGAAGTCCCGCGGGGAGGATATCGACGAGCTTGACAAAGAGGCAATGACAGAGTACGTACACAAATCCGGCGGAAAGATTATTGCAAATAAAGGAGCAACCTTCTATGCAATCTCCGCGGCTGTCTGCAAGCTGTGCGATATTCTGGTAGCGTCCTCCGATTCCATCGCGACGGTTTCCTCCATGATGCACGGCGAGTACGGCATTGAAGATGTATGTCTCAGTACGCTTACGCTGGTGGGACCGAACGGTATCCGCGGGAAGGTGCCGATGCGCATGAACAGGGAAGAGACGGAGAAGCTTCGCGCAAGTGCAAAAGTATTGAAAGATGTCATTGCACAGATTGAACTGTAGATAGTGTTTTAAAAGGTAGGAGGAACTATGAAATACAGTTATTATCCGGGATGTACCCTGCGGACAAAGGCGAAGGACCTGGATGCCTATGCGAGAGCTTCGGCGCGTGCGCTTGGCTTTGAGCTGGAGGAGATTGAAAACTGGCAGTGCTGCGGCGGGGTCTATCCGCTCGGAAGCGATGAAATTGCCACAAAGCTTTCCTCCGTCCGTGCGCTGAACGAGGCGAAGGAGAAGGGACAGGAGCTTGTCACCATCTGCTCCGCCTGTCATCATGTCATCAAGCGTGTGAATGACGACATGAAGAACGTGGAGGACATCCGCACAAGGGCAAATAATTACATGCAGCTTGATACTCCCTACGCCGGGGAGACGAACGTGCTGCATTATCTGGAGGTTTTAAGGGACCGCGTCGGGTTCGACAAGCTGAAGGAAAAGGTGGTAAATCCGCTTGCTGGAAAGAAGATTGGCGCTTACTACGGCTGCCTGCTTCTGCGTCCGGGCAGCATCATGGCGTTTGACAATCCGGAAAACCCGACGATCATCGAGGATTTTATCCGCGCGATCGGGGCGGAGCCGGTAATCTATCCCTACCGCAACGAGTGCTGCGGCGGGTACATATCCTTAAAAGAAAAAGATTTATCGAAAAATATGTGCGATACGATCATGGAGAGCGCAGCAGGCTTTGGCGCGGAAATGCTGATCACCGCCTGTCCGCTGTGCCTGTACAATCTGAATAAGAGTACGAATGCGAAGCTTCCCGTATATTATTTTACAGAGCTTCTCGCAGAAGCGCTCGGCGTGAAAGAGGAGGCGGCAAGGTGAACAAGAACGCAAAAAAGCAGGCGGAGCTGATTAAAGAGATCAGCGGCGTCAATCCCTTAAAATGCATGAAATGCGGAAAATGCTCTGCAACCTGCCCTTCTTATGATGAGATGGACATCAAGCCGCACCAGTTTGTATCCTATGTGCAGAACGAAAACATTGAGGCGCTGGTACAGTCAAAGACGCTCTGGAAATGCCTTTCCTGCTTTGCCTGTGTGGAACGCTGTCCGCGGGACGTAAAGCCCGGCAAGCTGATCGACGCGGCAAGACAGATCGTTGTGCGTCAGCGCGGCGCGGATTACCTGCAGCCTGATGAAATCCCGGAACTTCTCGACGAGGAGCTTCCGCAGCAGCTTTTAGTCAGCGCATTCAGAAGATACAGGAGGTAAGGCACAGATGCAGAGAATAGGAGTGTTTGTCTGTCATTGCGGAAGCAATATTGCCGCAACGGTGGACGTAAAAAAGGTTGTAGAAATGGCTCTGCTCGAACCGGGCGTCGTTCACGCAGAGGATTATCAGTATATGTGCTCAGAGGCAGGGCAGGCAAAGATTGCCGCGGCGATTCACGAAAAGAATCTGACCGGGATCGTTGTGTGCTCCTGCTCGCCGCGTATGCATGAGACGACCTTCCGCAAGGCGGCGGAGCGCGCAGGGCTGAATCCGTATATGGTAGAGATCGCCAACATCCGCGAGCATTGCTCCTGGATCCACAAGGACATGGAGGAGGCGACCAAAAAGGCAGTTATCCTCGCGCGTGCAGCGATTGCGAAGGTAAACTTAAATACCCCCCTGAAGCCTGGCGAGAGCCGGGTTACGAAGCGTGCCCTGGTGATCGGCGGCGGAATAGCCGGTATCCAGACGGCGCTCGATATCGCGGACGCAGGCTACGAGGTGGACATCGTCGAGAAAACACCGAGCATCGGCGGAAGAATGTCACAGCTCGATAAACCCTTCCCGACACTGGACTGCTCGGCATGTATCCTCACCCCGAAAATGGTGGAGGCGGCAGCCCACGAGAAGATTAAGATCTATACATACAGTGAAGTCGAAAAGGTGAGCGGCTTCGTCGGTGATTTCACGGTGGATATCCGCAAAAAAGCGCGCAGTGTGGACATGGATAAATGTACCGGCTGCGGCGTCTGCCAGGAAAAATGCCCGTCCAAGAAAGCGCTGAGTGAATTTAACCGGGGACTGAATACCAGAAGCGCGATCTATACGCCGTTTGCGCAGGCAATCCCGAATGTGCCGGTAATCGACCGCGAGCACTGCATCAAGTTTAAGACCGGTAAGTGCGGCGTGTGCGCAAAGGTCTGCCAGGCAGGTGCGATCGACTACGAGCAAAAGGATGAGATCGTAACAGAAAAGTACGGCGCGATCGTGGTTGCTACAGGCTTCGATACGATTAAGCTTGATAACTACGATGAGTATGCTTACAGCCAGAGCAAGGACGTTATCACGTCTCTCGAGCTGGAGCGTATCATGAACGCTGCCGGACCGACAAAAGGACACCTGGAGCGCCTTTCCGATGGCAGAGCGCCGAAGGAAATGGTATTTATCCAGTGCGTCGGCAGCCGCTGCTCCGACAGCAGAGGAAAGAGCTACTGCTCCAAGATCTGCTGCATGTACACGGCAAAGCACGCGATGCTGATCCGCGATAAATATCCGGACGTCAATGTGACAGTGTTCTATATCGACGTCCGCACGCCGGGCAAGAACTTCGATGAATTTTACCGCCGGGCGGTGGAGCAGTACGGCGTCAATTATATCAAAGGACAGGTGGGTAAGGTTGCGCCGCAGCCGAATGGAAAGCTGCTCGTGCAGGCATCCGACCTGCTGGACAACAAACAGATCAGGATGGAAGCGGATATGGTCGTCCTGGCGACGGCAATCGAGCCGAACCCGGACGTTCGCAAGATCGCGACCATGCTGACGGCAAGCATCGACACCAACAACTTCCTCACGGAAGCGCACGCAAAGCTGCGCCCGGTGGAATCCCCGACAGCCGGTATTTTCTTATCGGGCGTCTGCCAGGGACCGAAGGATATTCCGGAGACGGTTGCGCAGGCTGGCGCGGCGGCCGTGAAGGCAATCGGACTGCTCGCAAAGGATAAGCTTCTGACGAACCCGTGTACGGCGCAGTCGGATATCCTGCTCTGCAACGGCTGTTCGACCTGTGCGAATGTCTGCCCGTACGGAGCGATTACCTATGAAGATAAAGAAGTGAACGATCACGGTATCCGCGAGACGCGCCGTGTAGCAGTTGTAAACAATGCGCTGTGCCAGGGCTGCGGAGCCTGCACCGTTGCCTGCCCGTCCGGAGCCATGGATCTGCAGGGCTTCTCAAACAGACAGATTATAGCGGAGGTGGATGCAATATGTCGATAGAAACAAACGAAGAATTCAGACCGAAGATCGTCGCCTTCTGCTGTAATTGGTGCAGCTACGCGGGCGCGGACCTGGCGGGAAGCAGCCGTCTGACTTATCCGGCGGATGTGAAGATCATCCGCGTGCCGTGTTCCTGCCGCGTCAATCCGATGTTTATATTAAGAGCCTTCGAGAAAGGCGCGGACGGCGTGATCATGTGCGGCTGTCATCCGGGCGACTGCCACTACAGCACCGGAAATTATTATGCGAGAAGACGTATGACACTGCTGTTTTCCATGCTCGATTTCATCGGTGTTGAAAACGGACGTACCCGTGTGGAGTGGGTATCCGCCGCGGAGGGCGTGAAATTCTCGACTACCATGAATGAGTTTGTGGAGAAGATTCATTCGCTCGGAAAGAACGTAAGATTGGAGGATTTAAGATGCAGGAATTAATTAACCGTGCAAAAGAGCTGTTGGCAGACGGAACGGTTGCGCGCGTTCTCGGCTGGAAGGCCGGCGACCTGCCTTATAATCCGGAACCGGCGTATTTTGAGACAGCGGAGGAGCTGCAGGATTTCGTGTACAACGGATTCTGCGGAGCAAATTTAAGCAAATATATGATCGAGGCTTCTAAGCTGGAGGGAAAAACCCTGGTCTGCCTGAAGCCGTGCGATACCTACAGCTTCAACCAGCTCTTGAAGGAGCACCGTGTGAACCGCGAAAAAGCGTACATTATCGGCGTGGGATGCAAGGGCAAGCTGGATATTGAAAAAATAAAGAAACAGGGCATTAAAGGTATTGAAAATATCACGGGGGCGGAGATTACGGATGCGTGCGATACGCTGACCATCCAGACCATTTACGGGGAAAAGACCTGCGCCTACAAGGATGCGATGCTGGAGCGCTGCCATGTCTGCAAGGGCAAGGAGCACCAGATTTACGACGAGCTGATCGGCGATTCTGCGGATACAAAGGATTCGGACCGCTTTGAGGAGGTTTGCCGCATCGAGGCGATGAGTCCGCAGGAAAAATTTGCTTTCTTCCAGAAGGAGCTGAGCAAGTGCATCCGCTGCAACGCCTGCCGCAACGTATGTCCGGCATGCAGCTGCCG